>JACMPS010000123.1 GCA_014377395.1 Chthonomonadaceae bacterium | reverse complement strand
GTGGTCTTTCCGCTGCTAACACGGTGGCTCAGTGTGGTGCCAGTTTAGGCACAGGCGGAGCCACAGTCATAAACATTGGCGGGTGCGCCGCAGGAGCGGCAGGAACCATTCTCGGCTGTCTGGCGAAAAACACGGCGGGGGCAATTGTGTACTATCCGTATGCCATTGTCTCAGGTATCTATAGTATCGTCACTGCCTGTGCCGGCCTTCCCGGTGGAGGCGGAGGCGGTGGCGGTGGTGGCGGTCATTTCAGACCCACTGATACGAGTGCTGACCTGGCGGTACTGGTGCAACAGAGGCAGTATCTCACTGCTTATGCCGATGCAATGACGGAGTATTTCGGGGATCGAAAGTGGATGAACGGCGATCATCGGGATGTCGAAGGCGTCACCTGGTTCGCTCACTTCCAGGACGTAGTTGCGGACACGAGCGAAGACGGTCAGGGGATTTCCGATGCCGAGCGCACTTTGCTCGAAACGGTCACGCGACCCTCGCAAATCTCCGTTGCCGACGTGGACACCATGGTGGATCGTTGGAATCGCTCGCTTGCTTACTACGCACGTAATATCTTTACGGTGGCGCAGGTTCCCGGAGGAGAGAACACGAACTTCATTGACCTTGATCGCCTGAAAGCGAAGTGGGCGGCGGCAAAAGTCGGGATTGACGCCAATCTACAGGCGGGGAACACAGGGATTTACGAAGCCTCACAGAGAGCGACGCAATCACTTTATACCCGGTTGCTGGCTCCCCAGAGTGATGCAGTTTGCGCTCATGTCAAAATCGAGTTAAAGCAAGAAGTGGCACTCACCCGCACCGCTTTCGATGCAACCCTCGAAATCAGCAATGCACCGCAGGGCACCCGACTGGAAAACTTGCGGGTCGAACTCGACATTCGCGACGAGGCAAACCAGCCCGCCAACGTGAAATTCGGGTACGGCAACCCCGTTTTGACAAACCTTTCCAATGTGAGCGGTACGGGAGTTCTGGCTCCCGGTGTCACCGGAAAAGCCGTCTGGCATCTTCTGCCCACTCGTGATGCGGCTCCGATGAACGCAACCCGCTATTTTGTGGGAGGAACCCTTTCCTATACTCAGGAAGGAACCACCGTCACGATCCCGCTTTTCCCGGCACCGATCACCGTGAAGCCCGATCCGTTGATGACGTTCCACTACTTCCTACAATACAATATCTATAGCGATGATCCGTTTACGCCGGAAATCGAACCCACGGAACCCTTTACGCTCGGTCTAATTATCGCCAATCAAGGCTACGGCGCGGCACGCAATCTCACGATTGCTACCTCGCAACCCAAGATCGTTGATAACGAAAAGGGACTGCTCATAGACTTCCAGTTGATCGGGGCGCAGGTCAATACCCTGCCTGCTTCTCCTTCGCTTCTTGTCAATATGGGTGACATTGCACCGAGGTCTACAGGGGTGGCGCGGTGGCTTCTCACCTCATCTCTGATCGGTAGGTTTATTGACTTCTCTGCGAAATACGAGCATATTGACGGACTCGGCAATCCCCGCGTCTCGCTGATTGACGGGATTGTGACGCATTTCCTCGAACATTCCGTGCACTTGACGGGAGTGGATGAAGATAACCGTCCTGACTTCCTTGCCTTCAGTGCGAGTAATCCCGACCCTGATGCGTTGCCGAATCTCGTTTTCGACAGCAACGACGCTCAGTCGGCTCCCGTGACTTCACTCACAAATCCTGTGGTGGATGCACCCGTCAACATCAATCATTTGCGGGCGGTTCTTACCTTGCCCACACGCCCGACAGGATACGTCTACCTGCGATTTACCGACCCCTCGAATGGCAACTTCGAGATTCGGAAAGTTCTGCGTGAAGACGGCTCAGAAGTTCTTCTTGATCGTGACGGCTGGGGCAATGTCTGGACAACCGACCGCAGTATTCGGGGTCCCGGTCAATCGCCAACTCGCGAACATCGGTTGCATATCTTTGACAAAAATCCGTCCCAGACTTACACGCTTATCTTCGGACAGAAGGCTCCCGTGCTGACTACCGCAGGCGGCGCAAAGCAGTACGTTGACGGAGTTCAGGCGACCTTCCCCGGCGTTGTGACGGCGAAAATCGGAGACAGCAACTACATTGAGGCACCCGACCGCAGTTCCGGTATCCGACTCACTCCCGGACGCTTGAACGAAGGGCAGGTTGTCAATCTGCTCGGAACGCTTCACACCGATACCAACGGAGAGCGATACCTTGAACCGAATACGGTGACGCCGAACGGAACAGGGAATCTCGAGCCGCTCGGTCTTTCGCCGCGCACCCTCTATTCGGGTGACTTCTTCTACGATGCCTCTACAGGGGCAGGGCAACGCGGTATGAAGGACGGCTTCGGGCTAAATATGCTCGGCTTGCTGGTACGCACCGTGGGGAAAGTTTCGGCAACTACCGCCGACGGCTTTAAGATCGCGGATGGCTACGGGCGCACCGTTCGAGTGATTGTCCCGGCAGGGGTTACACTTCCTGTTGTTGGCTCTTATGTCGGTGTCACGGGCGTGGTTTCCAGTGAGCAGATCACAGGCAATCTCTATCCCGTATTGCAGATACGTCGCAATACCGACCTGTTCTATGATCCGGCTTCGACACTCGCTGCCGAATTCATCTCACCTGTCGGAGCCTTAGTGACGGGAGAAAACCTGTTCGCGCTCTATGGGATTCCGTTTAATCCGAACCCGACCTCGGTGTTGCAGAACTTCGATCCGGGAAATGGTTCTGGTCTTAACGGAAGGCTGAATCGTTACGATCCGATCACGCAAAGCGAAGTCATTTACAGTGCCGCGAACCCGTCCCTCTTCGGAGATTTAATGATGGGTGAAGGCTACCGAATCAACCTGACTGCCGCAGAAACAAAGGAAATCCGATATTCCGGTTTCCGCACGGACTTTGCGGATTGGCTTTTGGGGATTCGCAAAGAGGGAGCAACGCGCATCGGTAGTCCTCTACCTTATGCGTTCGACTTCTCCGAACTGAAAGTGAGCGATGGCATCAAAACGGTTTCGGTGCGTGACGCCATTCACACTCAGTTCCCGCCCTGGCTTAACAACGTTCAGTTCTACGATCCTACCACGCAAACCCTGCGTAATCTGGGACTTGTGGAAGATAACCCGGCGGCGGTCTTGATGAAACCTTGGACAGGGTACTGGGTGACGGCGGGTGGTAAAAACGTCGGGATCATCTTCCCGACACCGTTACAACCCGTTGCGCCCGTGCTGAAAACGATTGATCCTCAGTCCATTGGTGCGGGAGGGAGTGCCTTCACCGTCACGCTGACAGGAACCAACTTCCTGCCGCAATCGGTAGTGAGGTGGAACAATGCCGCTCGTCCGACCACTTATGTCTCCTCGACAAAGTTGACGGTGAGCATCCCCGCGTCCGACATTGCTTCTGCGGGAAGTGCGGCTGTGACCGTATTCAATCCTGTGGGAACGGGCAGTGTTTCCAACGCGAAAATCATTGTGATTGGAATTCCACAGATTGCAGTGACCGGAGTGAGAAGCATCACCCGTGCAAACGGGCAAATCACGGCGGTCGTGGAGATCACCAATATCGGAACCGGAGCCGCAACGAATGTTCGGTTCCTGACGGCAAAATTGGGAACGACAAATGCGGTCGGTCTTCCGGCAAACCTCTCAAGTCTCGCGGCGGGAGCCGTGACGACAATCGAGGTGGTCTTCCCCGGAACTGCGGGAACTGCGGGAGCCATTGCGATCCTGAAAATCGGGGGAACGATTACGGGAGGAAACTTCACCGCTTCCCGACGTGTCACACTCCCGTAAAGAGAGTGGAAATCAGGGAAATGAAAGGGAGGGGCGCGGTAAATTGCGCCTCTCCTCTCCATAAACAAGGAAAATGTGTATGAACCAGCTTTTTGTTTTGCTGATGCTCGGCAGCCTCGGAACCCCCCTTCTGCCCGTTCTCCAAGAAAATAAAACACAAACTAAAAGCGAAGCCGCGATAAATGTCACGGCTCCGCTCTTTACTCTCAAAGATGTGGACGGAAAATCTCGTGCGCTGGCTTCGTTTCGGGGAAGACCCGTTGTCCTTTTCGTTTTTTGTGGGTGCGAAGATTGCAAGCCTGTTGCTGAGAAGTGGGCGCGGTTGCAACAACTTGGGGCGGTCAAAGCGATCACTCAAAAACGAAAAACGCCGGGAAAAGAGCCGCTTACATTGATCGCTTATGTGGGTGATACCCTGCAAACCCGCGAGTTTGGAATAAAAAGTAAATTTGATCCGAACGAAACGATTTTGCTACCCGACCCGACCTTAGAAGTCGGGCAGAAGTATGAGGCGATGCCTTGCCCCCGTGTTTTCGTGCTGGACGAAAAGGGAGTGGTTCGCTACACCAATAAAACGAAAAGTGCCAAAGACGAAAAACTTTCTCCCGATGTGCTGATCTCGCATACCCTGAACGCTTTGCTCGAAGTAAAGCCTGTTCCCTCGACTCCTCCACCCGGCACAAACCTTTCCTTTCAGAAGCCAACTGCAAAGCCAGGAGAATTGATGCTGACCGTTCTTCCCGCTGATGGCTTGATCACGCCTGAAAAATCTGCGGGAACCTACGAACTCCGCGGCGTAGACACCAAAAAACTACCGAAAATCGTGCGAACGTTTTCCTTTAAGAATGAAACGAAAAAGGTGATTACGGTAGATCGTGTGCAAACTTCGTGCGGGTGTGAAAGCGTGATGATGACGCAAAAAGGAGTGGAGATTAAACAGCCCCGGCTCTCTCCCGGCGATTCGATGGACTTGCGCCTGACGGTCAATATCGCGAGTCATCCCGGTGGACAGAAAGTCGCCTACGCATGGCTTTATTCCGTTGAGTCGCCGACGGCACTGGCAACCCTGCAAATTCGAGCTGACATTCTCCGCAACGGAAGTGCCGTTAGTACGTCTCAACCCATTATCGAAACAGGCGAAAATTTGAGTGGCAAGACTACGACAACCGCAAAGACAGGGGATCACCTGCAAGCCTTAACTGAACGCCTGTTTTTCGGGTCGGTTTCACCAGGGAATGAGACACCTAGGCGAATTGTTTTGACTGCGCCCACACTCGCTTCTTTCGACGATCTGCGTGTAATCGGCGCACCTGCGTGGCTTCAACTTTCCTTCCAGAAACCGACCACCTCCGGCTCCGGAAAGCCGATCTGTGTGGTGGAAGCAAAACTCAAATCGAGTGTACCAAGCGGAACGCTTCACCTCAAAATCAGTTTCACGAATGGGAAAGACACGGTTGAGGTTCCGGTGATCGGCACTATCGAAAGACAGTGAATAGGTTTCTGTTTTCGTCCGCGATTGGATGAACTCGGAACGGCGAAGTCGTTAGAAGGGCATTTATTCCGCCGTCTTTTGAGGAAGAGATGCCGGGGGAAGACCAGGGATTCAATGGCTTTCTCACCGGGAGTTGAAAACTCCCGGCAATAAGAGCAAGCGTCTTTCAGACGCGATACAAAGGCATCGCTTCACCCAAACTCTGACTATTCCGCCCTTAAACGGACAGAAAGCGGAGCAAACAAGAGGATTGTACGTCTGAAAGACGCCCGTTTTTTCTGCCGGGGGTTTTCAACCCCCGGAAAAGTAAGATTCTTATTCGCACTTTTGCACCAGTGGGTTATGGGCGAAAGCAAATTCCTCGACGATATGCCCCTCCAGCAAATGCTCGTCTATGATCCGGGCGCAAACTTCAGGCGTTACGCTGTGGTACCAGGTGCCTTCCGGGTAGACGATCACAAGAGGCCCGCCACTGCAAATGCTGAGGCAGGACACTTCGGAGCATCGGAAGCGACGCCCTTCCTTTTTGAGTTTGCTAAGGCGTTTGTTCAGAAACTTGAATGTCTCAACGCCCTTGTTTTTGTCACCACAACACGATTTTCCGGTGCAAACTAAAACATGCCGCTCATAGCCCTCCGATTTACCCTCCGTGCCAATGTTGCGGGATTGCGCCCGCTTCGCCATTGTCTTACTGTCCATCTGCTTCATCCTCACCCTTCCAAAACTTCTCGACCCGGCTCCACTTGGAGGCACGAGTAGCAGGCGGTAAATGCTTGACAAATTCTTTGCCGTAGTCCATTTTGATCAGGCGTGTGTCGAGAATACAAACAATGCCACGATCCGAAACCGTTCTGATTAAGCGTCCGAATCCCTGCTTGAGTTTGATTTGCGCTTGCGGAATCGAGAAATCGCGAAACCAGTTTCCGCCGTTTTTTTCGATAGCAAGAGTTCGCGCTTTCGTCACGGGCGGGTCGGGAACGGCAAACGGGATTCGATCAATGATCACACAGGAAAGCGAATCGCCCTGCACGTCCACGCCCTCCCAGAACGTTTGAGTGCCGAAAAGAACGCCATTTCCGCTTGCCTTAAACTCCTGCACCAGTTTTCCGGCAGGTAGATCGCCCTGCTTAAAGGTGGGGTAGGGGAGTTTGCCGTCGAAATGCTCATAAACCGAGTTCAACATTCGGCGAGAGGTAAACAGTACAAAAGCGCGTCCCTCCGTCAATTTGAGAACACGATCAATTTCTGACGCGACCTGCCCGATATAGGCTTCGTGATGACCTTTCGGCGGCACTGGCAAATCCGAAGGCACATAAAGAAGACACTGCTTTTTGTAATCGAAAGGACTGCCCACCACGCACTCCAGCACGTTTGAGGCGGGAATTCCGAGGCGTTCACGCTGATAACTGAATCCGCCTGAATTGGAAAGCGTTGCGGAAACGAGCGTGATGCTACTCCCCTTTTTGGCGTCCTGACGCTCCCACAAAGCCGTTTTCAGAATTTTAGCGATGCTCACGGGCGTCAGATGCAGGGTCACACGGGGTTCCTGGTGGTTTGCCCGCCCCACCATCGCCACCTCTCCCCAGCGTATTGCGTTGTCGTCCTCCTGAAAGAAAAGTTGCTGTAGTTCCTCACGCATCCGCCCACAAAGGCGCGTCAAGCCCTCAATGCGTTCTTTCAGCGTTTCGTCGTCTTTGCCATGATCCAGCAAACTCTTTTGCAATTCGGAAAGGGAGTTGCAGGTGATGTTCGTCTGTCCCTCCACCGCACTCCGGTGTTCTTCGGGAATGGCTTCCTCGAAGTAAAACTCCTGTTTACCAAGTGCTACAAACGGCGCAAAAAGAGACGCCCCTAGTCCTTCGAGCGTACTCAGACGGTCTTTGTCCACATCCAATTCTTTGACGTGTTTGATTCTGTCCATTAAATTCTCAATGCGTTTCGATCCAAATTCAATGCCGAACGTGCGAGTCGCTACGTCCTCTAAATGATGAGCCTCATCGAAAACAACGTGATCATAAGTAGGGAGAACCCCGGAAGAGGGATCGGTAAGGCGCAGGGCAAGATCGGCGAAAAAGAGCGCATGGTTGACGATAATCAGCATACTTTCCTGCGCCGCAAACCTCATACGATAATAAAAACAATTGGTGTAATGTTTGCATTCCTGCCCGCGACAGGTATCAGGCGTGGAAACCAATTCATAAAAGTTGGGGTAGGAAAAGGGCAAGTCGGCGACATCACCGGAGCAATCATCCTCCCATGACCATTTTTTAAGGCGGTGAAAATTCGGGTCTGCGGTCAAGAAAAGATCGTCTCTTGCAAAATCGAGTTCTTGCTTGCAGAGAAAATTGGCGCGTCCCTTCATTACCTGTGGCGAAATGGCGGATAACTTTTCTTCGCTTTCTTCTGTCCCATCATGGAACAAAGAAAGAACAAGCGGAATATCTTTTTCGATAAGTTGCGACTGTAAGCCGATTGTATGCGTAGAAATGATTGTACGTTTGCCATCAAGAGCGGCACGAACTGCAGGGATCAGATAAGCGAGCGATTTCCCCACGCCTGTTCCTGCCTCTGCAAGACAGATGGTTCCGCCCTGCATTGTGCGTTCAATTGTATCGGCGACAGCGAGTTGCTCCGGGCGCATTTCGTAATCGGGAAACTGTTGAGCCAGAGGGCCCGTTGCTCCAAAAAAGTCGGAGAGGGGAAGATTACGTAAATTCGGTTTTGCGGCACGTTTTGAGGAAGATGGTTTTCCGGGCATAATTTTCCGTCCGAACTCAGAGCAAAATAGGTCTTCTCATTATACTCTAAGCAATAGGCGGAAACCGGAAACCTATTCTCGCTCCTCAATGTGATCTTGATTGCAACAAAGCGAGAGTGGGTAAAACCATGCAAGAGATTGCGTTCAATGCGAAATTTAAACATTGACTTTGATTTCCACTTCTGCTAACCTATTAGTCGGGAAAGAACCTAGTTTCGATTTGTGCCTTTGCAGGAGAGAATAAAGATTTGCAGTCGCATATCCTGGAGGAAAGTGCTTTTAAGAGCGAAGACGTTTTTAAGGCGCTTGCCTCGGAAACCCGCCTTAAAATTATGAAGCTTCTCGCCGAGGGCGAACGTAACATCAATGAGTTGGGAAACGCATTACAGATTAATCTGCCTACCGTCTCAAAACATATCCAGATTTTAGAGAATGCGGGACTCGTTCTTTCGGAATATATGGCGGGTGTGCAGGGAACTCAAAAGCGTTGTCGGTTACGGTACGACCGCCTTTCCTTTTCCCTTGCAAGTTCGAGAGTACCCGAAACGGTGGTCGAAGAATTTTCGATGCCGATTGGACTTTACTCGTTCGTTAATCCGATGCCTCCCTGTGGACTTGTCTCTTCTAAAGGAATGATTCATCTGGGTGACTCGCCACAGTCGTTTTTGCAACCTGAGCGAGCCGAAGCACAGTTGCTCTGGATGTCGGACGGATTTGTCGAATACATCTTTCCCAATATGTTGCCAACTTCCGTTCAAGTCGAACGAATCGACGTCGCCGCTGAGCTTTGTTCGGAAGCCCCGGATTATCGAAATGACTATCCCTCCGACATCACGGTATGGATTAACGGTACTGAGGTAGGCACCTGGACATCACCCGGTGATTTCGGGGGAAAACGAGGTTTTCTCAACCCGGGGTGGTGGTCGGATCATGGTACTCAATTCGGATCATTGAAAGTATGGTCTGTCACTCAAGACGGTTCTTATGTAGACGGAATGGCTTCAGGCGAAACAAGATTAGAGAACCTGAAACTCATACCGCAATCGCCCCTGACTGTGCGTATTGGAATTAAATCGGACGCACAAAACAAAGGTGGTTTTAATTTGTTTGGACGGAAATTCGGTAATCATGAGCAGGACTTAGTGCTGAGGCTGTACTATACGCCCAGCAATAAGCCGCCTGTTTTCGGAGATCGAGTTTCGGACGTAGGATTAGTG
>JACMPS010000122.1 GCA_014377395.1 Chthonomonadaceae bacterium | reverse complement strand
GCTATCCCATTGTTTTAGAAAGAATGGTGCAAGTGCGGGAAGTAATCGTTGAGCGAGTGGCGCGTGATACCGAAGCGGAAACGCGTTTACGAGGATCGCAGGCACCTATCGTCCCCGTAACTTTGCTTCGGTCGTATGTAGGCACGATTGAGACGCCGCCGGAACAACTGCTTCGCGCCACAACCGGAGAAGAGTAGGGAACAAACCCCTCTTAACCTGTCCTTTGCATAAGACTTATCTTGTCGCTCAACGCAGGCTGATGTCAGGGACTTTGAGAGTCCGGGGAATCAATTCCCCGGCTACAAGAAAGCGAAGTCCACCCCCGTGGACTGGATGCAAAGGCAAGAGCGATCCCCCTTTGATTGCCAAAAATTTCTGACGCTGATCGAAAACTGAGGGTGTTGTGTCCGAAGGACACGGGGCGTACTTGCCTCTAGCGCGGAATTCATTCCTGCGGCAAATACATCCACTACCTCTCGCACTCACTCTCCCTGGCGTTGGGGGAGAAATCCAATCCACAAATTAAAGAGCTGAACCGAAAGGGATAAGATACCGTAAATCGAACTATGTTGTTCTCGCTTTTTTGTCCTATTGCTCTCGGTATTTTTCTTCTGACTTACGCTCACCTGCAGGCACGACGGGCGGAAGCGATGTTTCCGCCGCGTGGAGAGTTTGTCGTTGTTGAGGGGGTGCGCCTCCACTATTTGCGGCGAGGTAAGGGCAAAACTGTTGTCCTTCTGCACGGGAGCGAAGGCTTTTTGCAGGACTTCACGCCTCTTTTCAATCTTCTTGCGACTGAGTACGACGTGATCGCTTTTGACCGCCCTGGACACGGCTATAGCGATGCCCCCCACAAAAATCGAATCACTCCCGCCTCTCAAGCGAGACTGATCTATGCGGCACTGGAACGCCTCGGCGTAGTCGGTCCTGTCCTTGTGGGACATTCGTGGAGCGGATTGCTCCTGCTCCATTACGCGCTGGAATTTCCAAAAGACGTATCCCGCCTTGTGCTAATTTCGCCCTGGATTTATCCGTCTCTTGCGTTCCCCTCGCCCCTCTTATGGATACCTCTGATTCCCCTTGTCGGCCCGTGGCTCTCGATGATTTTGCTTATGCCGGTTAAGCGAATTTTGATGCGGTATCATCTGGCGAGAGCATTTTTCCCACAACCTATTCCTCACGACTACGCTGTGCTTGCAAACGCACTCTGGCAACGTTACCCGCGTCAGATCACGACCTTCGCTCAAGAAAACACGCTTAATGTCAAAATGAGTCACGCCCTTGCCCTACGTTATCCTGAGATTGATTTGCCCGTTACGATCCTCACAGGCGACCTCGACCGAACCGTAAAGCCGACAGATCAAGCCTTTCGCCTCCATGCTACCCTGCCTCACTCACACCTGATAATTTTGCCGGGACACGGACACGCGCTTCTCTTTTCTGCCCCAGAGATCATCTTCGCGCATCTGAAAGAAGTTTTGCAAAAAGACGTTGAAACCTTATTGAACGAAAGCCGGGAGGAGGAAAAAGCCTCTAAAACCCGGAGCGATGCAAAGGCGAGAACGCTGGTGATGCGCTACGGGTGGAACTCGGTGGCGTACCAGATTCTCAACCCGGAAATGGAGCATTGGTTTTCGGAGGACGGAGAAGCGGTGATCGGATTTGTGAGACGCAATGGCGTCAGAATTGTGGCGGGCGCACCGATATGTGAGGAGGGTCAACTCGCCTCTATCATAGCAAAGTTCGAGAAAATCGCACAAACTCAGGGCGAACGTGTCTGCTATTTCGGGGCAACGGATCGCTTACGGAAGGCTCTCGGCGAAAACTCTTTCCATTCGGCTCTTCCCATCGGAGCGCAACCCGTCTGGAAATTAAGCAACTGGGAGGAGGTCATCAGAAAAAACAGTTCCCTGCGTTCTCAGATCAATCGGGCGAAAAACAAGGGCGTGAACGTGGACGAATGGGACGCCACACGCGCCGCCGAAAGTGCTTCCCTGCAACGTTGCCTGACCGAGTGGCTGACGACGCATCCTTTCCCTACCCTCCACTTTTTGACGGAGCCAGTTACCCTGAATCGTCTTGAAGACCGTCGTCTTTTTGTAGCGATCCGCGACGAGACTCCGATTGGGTTCTTGATTTTAACGCCAATCCCCCGGCGAAACGGGTGGCTGATCGAGCAAATCGTGCGGGGCAAAGACGCT
>JACMPS010000121.1 GCA_014377395.1 Chthonomonadaceae bacterium | reverse complement strand
TCAGGCTATCGTAGTCCACACGTCCTTCGATGATGCAACTCGTGTCCTCCGTTCGCGCACCGAGTTCCCTGCCGAAGAACAGATAACTGATCCCGTTTTGCAGAAGAGCGATTTGTAACGCTTCCCGGTTGAAATGTGGGCAATAGGGGCTGTAGGGTTGTGAGCGCACATCCCCTACTGTCTCGATTTTGTGAAGACGGAGCAACTCCAAAAAGCGTTCGAGGGAGTGATTGGAGTGACCCAGCGTGTAAAGGATCGGGAGAGAGGTCAAGGTTGATCTGCTTTCATCATTGATTTTTCAGGGCTTCTGTGAGAGGAAAGACAATGCCGTTGATCTGGAGGAAACATCGCTTCGGGGAGAATTCGCCGCTCCCACCCGCATACCCGCGAGAAAGCCCGATCCGCAAAACGATCTCCATTTCAGAGGAAATTCGGTTCAGCCAGAGATTAGCGTGAGTTGCCGCGTGTGCATCTTTTTCAAGATCGAAGCGCGAACGGACACGATGACAGGTCACGGGAAGCGAATAAACCGTTCCATTCACCCCGTCAAGTTCGAGGCGCAAGCGGTTTCCCGCCCCATAAAACCGGACGTTTCGACGAGCAATCCGCAGACCGCCGAGCGAAGGGCAGACAGTTCCCTCCTCAAAATAGCGGTTCTCCAAGAGCGGTTTGCCGAACAGGGCGTTCAGGCTTTCGTGTGTGAAGGGAAGTAAAGCCGCAAAGAGTTCTTCCTCTGACCAGGTTTCGAGAACCCGCATCTCCGCATTCAGAAGTCGGTCTTCGTGACAATGCGGAAAAACGCCCTGCCTGGAAGTCTCGAAAGGTGCATTCACCAATTGACCGGGACTGAAAGCACACTGGAATTCATCGAAAATCCAGTTTCTGTGCTTTGCCAGAAGCGGGCGCACCATTTCCCCCCGATGCACGTCCCATGCGGCGATACAAAAATGATCGTTTTGCATTTGCGTAACTTCGGTAATCAGGAGCGGGGCGTACCGCGAAGGGGGAAAGCGCGTTCGTGCCGCGTCCAGTGTGTTTTCCCCTTCCGTCTTTTCATTTGTCTCTGCTTGGATTTCAACTGGGTTCGGAAGGGGAGAGCGCGAACAAAGAGCGGCTTCCTCCTCCAGTAAGGCGAGGATCTCCGCCCCGTACTTTTGTATTCCTCTTTCACCAATACCCTTAACTTTAAGCAGGTCGCTTTCGGTCTTGATAGGCTGACGAACAATCTCCTCCAGTACGCGGTTGTGCATCACTGTAAAGGCGGGAACCCGCGTTTCACTTGCCTTTTCCATGCGCCAGACCCGCAATCGCTCAAAGCATCTTTGCTGAGCGGGGGTAAGCGGCATTTGTTCGGTTTCGACAGGAGAAGCCGAATTTTCGAGCAGGTGGATCGCGCAATAAAGGGCACGGACGGTGTCAGCACGTTGATACGGGCTGTCCTCATGGAAAACCGTTCCGGTTTCGGGATTTGTGCCGTCGGCAAGCAAGTGAAGAATTTTCAACGCTTCCGTGGTGTTCATGGTTGCTCTTTCGGGAGAGAGGTTCATCGGAGAAGAAAGATTATTACGGTTCCTTCATCTAACAAAACTGCCGGACAGGTACTTGCTTGTAGTATTTTATTCTGAGAAAAAGGCGAAAGATTGGATGTGTAGTTGTGAGGAGCCTCTTCTACCTACGGAACATTCTTCGCGCACTCGCCGCAAACATAGTCCAATGCCCCCAACAAACCGGGCAGGTCTTCGATACCGTATTGATTGGTCTCGTAGGCATCACTGGCTCTAGTTAATTTGTAAAACCGCCAGCCCTGCCCGTTGGAAACAATGCCATAAATATCAACGTCCAAATTTGATTGTCTGTTGTTCCATTGGCAGACGACCATTTCGGCAAGACACTGCACCCGTCCTTTCTCGAAATCGTCCCGCTTGGCTTCCGTCACACACAGCAATGGAGTGGCGAGATAAGCCCTACGTGGTGCCATGAGATAATCTGCAGTTCCGGTGAGCGTGTCCGTTTCCAGTGGCTCCGATTTCCAAATTTTCAGTTTCGGATAATTGAAGACGATTTCAGCAAAAAGGGCGTCAATCAACAGCGTCTTTGCTTGTTCCGTACTCTCCAGATCAAACACTTCAAGTCGTTGCAAATGGGCTTGCAAATCTTTGTCAGGCAAACGTGTAGGTGCATCTAATCGCCAGCGCGTGAGGGACTCACGTCCCACCAACTGCATGGCTTCCGGCAGTTTCATCGCAGAATAATTTCGTTTTTTCGGTTGCGCGGTTCTCATTCAGGACACTCCCGGTATTCATTACAGAACAAAAGACGCCGTTTTCATTTCTGTTCGCCCTGTACTTTGCTCCTATTCTCTCAGTGTACCTCCCGAATGACCCCTTCTGTGGAAAGAACAGAAAGCAGGCGAGAAAAAGTGCGAAGGAGACCGTTTCCTTCGCACTTTTCTGAAGATCAATCCCGCTACTCAATGAGAATTTAATTTCTGCGGCGGCGCAGTAGAAATCCGATGCCGGGGACGGCCCCAATCAGTAGCACCAGCGAGGCAGAAGGCGCGGGAACCACTCCCCTGACAACGGTAAGGGAGGTGGGAGTAGTGGAACGAACAAAATATTCGTCCCCGTCGTAGAAACCGCCCAGAACGCCGTTAGTGGTTGTATACGTTCCTAATACTTGATCTGTTGACGCGCTGTAAGTTGAGTGAAGATCGGTGCGATTGCCACCGGGTGCAATCGTCTTACCAAACCAGTTCCCGTCGAAACTATCGCGGTTCAAAGAAACAGTGCCGTTTGAGAAGCCTGAGTCATACCAGCTTGTCGAGACAAAACTTAACCCGGTCATATTATTTGTGACCGTCATAGAAAGTTGCGCTGTTCCCCCCTGTGCAATCGTGTCGGGCGACACAGAGGTCGCTACATCAATATTGAGTTTTTGAGCCACCTGGAGAGTGATAGAAAAGCTGGCGAGGCTACCGAACGCAGTTGCGCTGGCACCTCCAACAAAATCGAGCGTAGCCTTATAGATTCCGTCAGGAACGCTTGCATCAATGCCTCCCTGATAGGTTGCCGCTGATAAATCCCAATGAGTATTACCGGAGATGGCGGTTCCCAGAGTATAAGTCTTGTTTGTGCCGTTGGAATTATCGTGATAATCAACGGTACTCGTCGGAATGTTGAGATTGAGGCCGGAATTCCAATTCCCTGCACTTGTGTTCAGATTGATCTGGTTGAGGTAGGTGTCCGCGTCACCAGTATTGGTGTCGAGACCAATCTTGTAGTTGATGGAGGCAATAATTGTGTTTGTAACATCCCGAAAGCCACTGCGAGTGTCCGCCCCGGTCTGTTGTGTGTAACTTTGAGCAAGCGAAGAGGCGGCAGTCAGCGAAAGCAGAGAGAGGGTTGCCAACCCCATGAGTTTTGTCATTGTATTCTTTCTGAGTAAAATAGGTAGGGTTGGCGTCGAGGCTTACCATAATCGAGTTTTCTGCCTTTTCATATTCTTCGTAGAGGTTGATCACGCAAAACAATGCCGTTCTCAAGCCGTCAGAGACGTCTTACTTTCTGCGGCGGCGGAGAAGACCCGCTCCTGCAACACCGGAGACAAGCAACAAGGCAAACGTGCCGGGTTCGGGAACGGCAACCCCCTGAAGGGCTCTGTACTGTGTGCCGGAGGCGGAAGTGACCGTCCAACCAGACGCTAAATTTCCGTTTGCATCCACCAGTTCGATTCCCGTCAGAGTCAGCGTCGAAGAGAAATCCGAGGAGACGGAAGCATTCTGTCCATCAACAAGATTGTACAGATTGAAAAATGAATTCGTTGAGAACTGAACATCAATTTGTTGTGGCGTGACTCCGTTGACGGGATGATCTTGTGTCACCCAATCCGCCGCGAAAAAGCCTGGATTCCATGCAAAAAAGGTCTCGGTGGGATCCATCGCAATCTGAACCCCAAGTCCTGCTCCCGCGAATGTACCGCCATTAGGGTCATCCTCAAAATTGTTGCCCACCACGGTATTGGTTCCATCCACATGGAAAATGTATCGGGCTTTGTACCCGCTCTGCAAAATACCGCCATACTGCAAGGTGTCGGTGAAGCCCGAAAATCCCAGCGTTGCAAGACCGGCGGGAGAGCCATCAGGGTTGTTCAGGGTTCCATCGGGGTTGGAATAAGAGGGGTTGTCGGCATTATAATAGGAGTTGGTCACCGTCGCGCTGGTGGACGAATGTAGACTTCCGTAATCCGATTGAGAAGTTGCCGATCCACTGAAATTCAGAGTCCGCCTGTTGTTTAGTCCGTCCAGTCCGGTAAAATTGTGACTGGTGGAGGCGGTCACAAGAGAATTATCTGAAGCATTATTTTGATCGAGACTATAGACATAGCCCGATGTATTGGTTGTCCCCACAATTGAGTTCGAGGAAGTGGAGAACTGCGCGGACGCAACATGAGAAATAAGCAAACCTGCCAGAATGACAGAGCCTGTAAGCCACATTTTCCGGGGTGAACGTTGTACTGATTGCATTGAATTGAGTGCCTTTC
>JACMPS010000120.1 GCA_014377395.1 Chthonomonadaceae bacterium | reverse complement strand
GCTCTTTACCGTATTATAGACCGCGAGTAGCGCAGGCAAAACGCGCACACTGTCACTCTCACAAAGTTGGTCCACCTTTTTCTGATGCAAGCGAAGGCGATTACAAAAGGAAGCACTGAAGTTGAAAAGGGTCATGGCTCCCGCCATTGTAACAGTATCTCTTAAGGTAACTTTCGTAGAGGAGAATTTGTCTGCAAAGAGAATCGTCACTGCTAATATGAGAAATTTACCGATTTCAAGAAGCAATGTTGTGGAGTTTCGATGATGCCGAGCCGCCTTGCCCTCTACCTGCACGACAAGGGCTTGCAGTCTGGGGGAAAGGGGCGGTGGACTATCGGAGGAGGGTGGGGAAGGAGGAATTTCTGTCATGGAAGTTAGCCTCAGTAAATAGGGTTTGCGCGTCTGCCGCAGGAATAAATTCCACATTGTGAGGCGTTCCGCTCGCGCCCAAGCACAAACTCCTACTCAACGGTTCGTAGGACTTCCTTCGGACACCCGAAACATTGTCAGAGTCGCTCTCGCATTTGTATTGAGTCCACGCAGGTGGACTTCGCTCTTCTTTAGCCGGGGAATTCATTCCCCGGATTTATGCTCTTTCGACAGCGATAAATGCGTCTTGATCCAAACCTTCAAGTCGGGGTCATCGGGTTCAATCAAGCAGAAGGTTTGCGCGTCCCTTTCCAAAATCAGCGTGGGAATTTTTCCGCTTCCCCCATTTAACTCCCGCATTTTCGCTTCGGCTCTCGGCACCTCTTCAATGTCAATCTTCGTGTACTGAATCCCCGCCTGCTTGAGAACACGAAATGCACGCACACAATCAGGACACCAATCGGTTGCGTAAACGGTCAAGTGGTAATCGTCGGGATCGGTCTTGTGGAGCATATCGGTCATAAGAATTCAAGTGGCACTACGTTTCTGTCCGCGATTGGACGAACTCGGAACGGCGAAGCCGCCCTCGGCGAATTCATTCCGCCGGATTTGGCTACGAGCTTCGTTGCGTCTGCAAACTTATCCTGCCCTGCTTTCTCTCAGGCAGGACGTCCCGCAACCGCCGCGCTAGCGCGGGTCGAAACCGTAGCCCCCAGTTCCTGCAACTGACGTTTGATGCTGTCCGCTTTACGTTCCGCGAGAAGGTTGCCGACAACAAGCGGACTTTCCGGGGTGACGGCGTGAAGAAGCCGTTTCGTCTCCGCCAGATTGACCATCATCACGTTCTGCAACTTAAAGGCGAGTTCGTTCTCCTTGCGGTGATCGTAGCCGAAAAGCAAAACGTCGTAATTTTGTGTGAGACCGCCCTGGTCAAATTCCTGCTCGGAGTGATCGTCTTTTAAGAAAGGAAGGTTGACCGGACGATTACATTTATCGCATATATAGCGTGAGGCAGAAATGCAAACCTTGTGTGTTGAGCGACATGCTGAGCAGGTGACCTCAACGACCTCAACGGGTTCCCCATCGAGAAAATGAACGGTGCGGCTACAACCCTCGCAGACGAAATCATCGGTGGGGGCGTTGGCGAGGCGACATTCCGCATTGCAGTAGGGGCAGGGATAGGCGACGGAAGAAACGGAACGCGCCTTAATAAATCGGAACGCTCCTAGCCCGGTAACTCCCACTCCCACGACAAGTGCTAGACTCATCAAGGCACGTGCCATCATCAGGGGCGAATCGCTCAACCAAAATTTGCTGAAATAAAGCAGTAAGGCACTCCCGACAACAAGGGACAATCCTGTCACAATTGTGCCGACCGATTGTGTCCATTCCACTTCTTGAAGATCACTGAGTGTTGCGGTTTCTTTGTTCATCGTATCAATCCTCCCTCGATCCAGACGAAAACGATCCATTCGCATAAAAAATCATGGAAATTGGTAGATTCTCTCTGACTTTTCACAAACACAGCGGCAGTAAATGTCGAACACAAATCGAACAAATACAAAGAAAAGCGAGAGTTTGGCGAATTATAGCAACCTTGAAGAAAAGTGTCAAGCCTTATTTTTACCTAGACACCCCTGCACTGATTGACAGGATACCTTATTTTCCGTATACTCTCCTACAATTCATACCCATCCTCGCGTCTCTTTTAGTTTTTTAAAGATCCTCTTTCTAAGAATTTAACTAGCAAAAAGAGAATAGCGCAAGATGACAGCACTCATTTTCTGGTACGAACCTCACATCCGGCGCAACGACGCCCCCTCCCACCGGAGCAAGAGAGGCATTATTTTTGGAGAAGATTTTTATTGTGGGCGGTACGCCCCTGACAGGAGAAATTGAAATTGGTGGAAGTAAAAACGATACCCTCGCGATTATGGCTGCCACTCTTCTTGTCCCCGGTGTGACTTTATTACGGAATGTCCCCCGAAATTCCGACGTTCTCAATTTGTTGGAGATTTTTCGCCATATCGGAGTTCATGCTCAATGGCGTAGCGATAACTGCCTTGCAATCGATGCCTCGACGGTGAAGACCACTGAGGCACCCCTTGAACTCGTTCAGAAGATGCGGGCATCGTTCAACATTTTAGGGGCTTTGCTCACTCGCTTTGGCACGGCGGCGGTTGCCATGCCCGGAGGATGC
The DNA here is from genome assembly GCA_014377395.1 of Chthonomonadaceae bacterium. GTDB lineage: Bacteria > Armatimonadota > Chthonomonadetes > Chthonomonadales > Chthonomonadaceae > JACMPS01. Next base: position 2,055 of record JACMPS010000120.1, on the reverse strand, counting down.
GACATCGGAGCCAGACCCGTCAATTTTCATGTGCGCGGACTGGAACAACTCGGAGCCGTGATGACGCTGGAACACGGCGTTTATCAGGGTGAAGTCAAGCGCATGACCGGGACTCATATCGCTCTTGATTTCCCTTCTGCGGGAGCCACGCAACATCTGATGATTGCGGCGTCACTGGCAAAAGGACGCACGGTCATCGAAAATTGCGCGGCGGAACCCGAAATCGTCAATCTCGCGGATTTTCTGAACGCTTGCGGAGCGGACATTACCGGAGCGGGAACGGCGTTTATCACGATCAACGGCGTCGAAAAACTCAATCCCTGCGAGTTCCGCGTTTTGCCGGACAGGTTGCAGGTAGGAACCTACGCGCTTGCTGCCGCAATAACCGGGGGCGACGTGATGATCCGAAACGCGGTTTACGATCACTGCCGCCCCGTGATGATGAAACTCGAAGAAGCGGGCTTTCTGGTGTTGCGAGAGGGAAACAATATTCGGGTTAAAACAACGCAACCTAAGATCAATCCCGTTCATATCAGAACGAGTCCTCACCCTGGCTTTCCTACCGATATGCAGCAGGTTTTTGCGGCGTTACTCACCCTTGCCGACGGCGTTTCAACGGTGACGGAAACGGTTTACGAGAGTCGCTTCCGCTACACAACGGAACTCCAAAAACTCGGTGCGGAGATCAATGTCGAAGGGCGCACGGCGATTATCACAGGCGTCAAACGGCTTTCAGGAGCGAATGTTTCCTGTACGGACTTGCGCGGTGGGGCGGCTCTGATCATTGCAGGGCTGGCGGCTGACGGATTAACTCAGGTGGACGAATTACGACATCTGGACAGGGGATACGACGAAATGGTCTCGAAACTCACCGGGTTGGGAGCGCACATCGAGCGCGGAACGGATCGAATTTCCGCAGGAGGGTTGCGCGTTTGTTCAGTTTAGTCCCCGAATTGGGTGTTGATCTCGGAACCGCAAACATTCTGGTTTATCAGCGCGGTAAGGGAATTGTCCTTCGGGAACCCTCTGTCGTTGCGATTTCCCGGCACAACAAAAAAGTGCTTGCCGTTGGCGAAGAGGCACGGCTAATGCTGGGACGCACTCCCGGCAACATCGTTGCGATTCGTCCGATGAGTGACGGCGTAATCGCCGATTACACCACCACGCAGAAAATGCTGGAGTACCTCTTCGCCAAAGTGGTTGGGCGAAAGCGCATCTTCAAACCTCGCGTCCTGATTTGTGTGCCTTCCCAGGTCACATCGGTGGAGGAACGTGCGGTGCGTCAGGCGGCTCTTGAAGCCGGAGCAAGCGAGGCACATACGATTGAAGAGCCAATGGCGGCGGCGATTGGAGCAGGACTACCGATCTCTAATCCCGGCGGTAATATGGTCGTGGACATCGGCGGCGGAACAACGGATATTGCCGTGATTTCACTCGAAGGAATTGTTGCCTCCGAGTCACTGAGAATCGCTGGAAACCGAATGGATGAGGTAATTATCCGGCACGTCAAGGCGAATTACAGCCTGATGATCGGGGATAGAACCGCCGAAGAAATTAAGATGAAGGTGGGTTCCGCTTATCCGCTTGAACAGGAATTGTCTCTTGAGGTGCGTGGGCGTGACATGGTGGCGGGTTTGCCGAAAACCGTTTCCGTTTCCAGCATCGAGATACGGGAGGCTCTTGCCGAACCTGTAATGGCAATCGTTGAAAAGGTAAAGCGCGTTCTGGAACAAACCCCTCCCGAACTCGCCGCCGACATCATCGAACGCGGGATCGTGCTGACCGGCGGCGGAGCCTTACTGCGTGGCTTGGATCAAATGCTCAACCGTCACACCAATATCCAGGTTTATGCGGCGGAAGATCCGCTTTCCTGTGTTGCGATTGGAACCGGAAGAGCCTTAGAAGAATACAGTGCGATCCGCGACAGTGACCGCCGGCATTATCGCTGAGAGTGATTGAGACCTCTTTTTCCCTGCTACGGAAAAGAGTCGAATCGAAACTGTATTTTCTCCCTCCCCTTAATGCAAGGGGAGGGTTGGGGTGGGGTCTGTAAAT
>JACMPS010000119.1 GCA_014377395.1 Chthonomonadaceae bacterium | reverse complement strand
TTTGGGCGGATCGAACCGGAAACTTTTATCATCCATCGCCCCATTTAACTTTTGTGACTTTTTCAGTTCATCGAAACTGAGAGCATTGCCTACTTGCACCGTTTTCCCCTCAGTTGTTTTCGCGGACTGGTACCAGGCAAGATCACAGTGAACTCGCACTGCGAGCGAGGTTTTCGGATCAATCCAAATATCCACATTCTGGCGAACGGGCTTGATAATGCCGCCGCCCGTCAATTCCTTAATTACGGAGGGCTTTGCAATGCCCGAAATGTGATAGGCTTTACGCCCACTGTAAAGGTCGTAAGTTTCCAGCCCCACAAAACGAAATGTTTTGACTTCGGTGGGAACCCCGGTCGCAGTTAGAAAACTCAGCGGACCGAGAGTTTGTGTAAGATTGACGCCCATTTCGTCTTTAGAAATCTTCTGAAAATTTGCAATGATAGCGGGCAGAGTCGCCGGACTGTTACGGCGGGCATAAACCGAAGACTTACCGGAATAAACGACAGTTAGCCTGCCGTCGGTTTGCACCGTGAAAGTTCCCGCGTAAGGATCGGTGGTGATCAGCGTGAACAAGCCGGGACGCTTAAAGCGGAAGGATCCGGTCTGAATATATTCTCTCTGCCCTCGCACAATGATTTTCGTTTCACTGGTCTCTTCCAGAGAGGTGAGGCGATGATAAGCCGAAATCATATCTCGCGCAAGGGTGTCGCCGTTCGGGGGTGGCGGTGTTGCTTTGCCCGACGGCAAGAGGCTCATGGCACCGATGCCAATGAGGACGGTAAGGGCATTTCTCCCGAAAGAGGAAAAAAGCGAGTTAACAAAAAGACGGCGTTTCATAGGGGCAAGTCGGTTCCTTATCGTTATTCCGCTCTCTGCTTTGAGGAGGTGATTCACGCGAGAAGTTCGTGCAAAAGGGCGGAGTTGTCCACTTCATTATCGGTGTTTGTGTCAAGAAGTTTCAGTGCCGCTTAGTTTTTGCGTTGCTGGTACTTCAAGGTTACTCCTTTGGGTGGCTCAAAGCGAAACCCGGCGTCGAGCAGAGTGAGATCGGTTCGGGTCGTTTTCCGCATCTCATCGAAAGTGAAAGCGTTGAAAACTTGTTGAGGGGGCTGATTGTTTTGCTTAACCGTCCCGTACCAGGCGAAATCGCCGCGAGACCGCACCACGAGGTTTGTTTGCGGATCAATCCAGAGCTCCAGACTTCGGCGAACGACTTTTTTCTGAAGAGTTCCGGTCATCATGGTAAGTACCCGGTCCGATGCGACAGCGGAAAGGTGGTGGGCTTTCTTCCCGGTGCTTTTATTGTAAATCTCCAGACCGACGTAGCGAAAGGTTTTTGCTTCAGTAGGAAAATTGTCTGCGATCAGAAAAGAAAGCGGCGTCAAAATTTGCGCGTTTGTGATCCCGATCTCGTCCTGAGACAGCTGCTGAAGTTTCGCGAGAATGTCGGGCAACGTCGAGGGCGCGTTTCGGCGGACAAAGATCGCTTTTTTCGCGGAGTAAGCAACGACGCTTTTGCCGTCCGACTGAATCGTGTAGGTTCCCGAAGAGGGATCACTTGTGGTGAGTTTGATTAGTCCCGGTCTTTTGTAAGAGAGGGCGGAACTTTGTAAAAACTCCCCGATGCCGACAATACCGACCTTCGTTTCGGAGGTCTCTACAAGTGTGTCCAGGCGATGATAGGTTGCGATCATACGCCGCACGAGCGCATTGGCATCCACCGTTTTTGACGGGGGCGGGGGCTTTGCAAACGTAGGGAGAGGTACCCCGCCACTCTCTATGAAAAGGACGAGGGCGGCAAAGGCTAAGCCCCTCCGAGAAAGATTGAGAAAGTGCTGAAATTTAATCATAGTGGTCGGGCTTCTCCCCGGCTTCGGCAAACAACTGCGACAGGAACGGACAGGTAAAAGATTTTCGCACGGGAGAGACGATTCGCTCTCCTGTTCAATTTCGACGGAATGAGGGAATCCTCCTGCTTTTGATTTCATTATCCGCTCCCTATAATTCGCCCTCTCTTGAAGGAAAGCCCGGTGGAATCAAGAGGAAATGGAGGGAGAGAAAAACTCTGGTATCATTCGTAGCCTCGCTTTCTAGACCTGTGCGGCATAACTCTAACAGAGCATCCTGAACCGCAAAACGCGGAAATCCAAAAACAAAATGTGATGCTCTCAGGCAGTCTAAAGGCTGTTTGCAACAAACAATTCCGTACTGGCATGGGTTACAGACTCAGGGTCTTTTATTGATCCATACAGACGGCTTTTCTCGAAAGGAATCTCTACGATCATGAACAAAGTCACACTTTTCGCAACCGCTTCCGTCCTTTTCATCGGTGTCAATGCAGCGCAGGCACAGACCGCAAAATATGCAATCCGCAGTCTGTCCACTGGAGTCTCTTACGCGGTAGCGGCAAGTGCCATCTCCGCAACCGGCGAGGCTTCCCCTGATTACTCGTATATCGCCATTCCGAAAAGCACAGCAGGGTTGCTCTCCGTTCGTGTGACCATGAGTTTTGACCCTTCGATCACCTTATTTGTGATGCAAGGACCCTATGGAACCAACAGTACCTTTGTAGTACGACCGGGTTCCACCTCGACCTCCTTTGGTCAATACCTCAATACGCCGCTGTGCCTGGACGGTGTTCAGACCTATAAAGTGAAAATGTTTAACGCGGCAGGAGAGTTGGTTTCCACAAAACAACTCGACATTGATCTTCAATAAACGAGGTATAGTGGCTCATTACCCCTCTTTTCTCACTCTAAAAGGAGAGAAGAGGGGTGTTTCCCGTCTTCGTTTGATTAGAAAATCCAAATTCATACGTATATTTTTAAGAAAAGTTCCAAATTTTTTCTAAAGAACCCTACAAAATTTTCGATGATGTGCCATACTTAATTATGTAACTATGAAGTTACAGGATTTCCTATCCTTTTACATGGATCTCGAGAGAGACTTGTTTAAGGCGAGACCACCTTCCCCTTCCTCATACTGTCCGGTGGTTTTTCGTAGCATTACCCAAATATCCTATTTCGCAACCCATTACAGGTTTGCCGACGCACTTCTTCTGAAGAGAAGACTGATCGTGTCGCGGCAGTATTCACCAAACCTTTCTACTCTGACTAATTTTTACTGGGAACGCCTCTCCGCGTCCTCTTTAAAATCAGGCGCACTGCATTACCTTTTTGATAAGCGGTGTGATAAGGCTTGTACTGTCACGATATGCTCGTCTGCTCTTCAACGCCGAACCCGGTCAGGGCAAATTGAACCCGACCGAAACGACCAATTCCGCCCTGTTATGGGAAGAGACCTTGTCTCTAATAAAACCCTACAGGCGGCTTTTTCGAAAGGAATTGCTACGATCATGAACAAAGTTACTCTCTTCGCGACCGCTTCTCTTCTCTTTGCCGGCGTCACCGCCGCCAACGCGCAATCTTCCGATCCTACCGCTAACAATGCGATTACCTTTGCGGTCCGAAGTATGTCTAACGGGATCACCTACAATGTGACAAGCAATGGCGATGCCTCATCGGTTGTCGCCTCGAAAAGCAACGCAGGTTTGTTGCGTATTCGTGCCAATGCTACCTTTGATCCCTCAGTTGTCCTCTTCACGATGGAAGGTCCCTACGGCACAAACAGCAGTTTCATGACGCAATTAGGTACTTCCTCAACCTCCTTCGGTCAATACTTGAATACACCTCTGTGTCTTCAAGGCGTCCAGACCTACACCGTGAAATTCTACAATTTCCTCGGCGTAGTCTCTACAAAGACGCTGACGGTCAACCTCGACAAGTAACCTCTAAACGATCATTCGGTTCACCTCTTGATTAAGCCTCAATCGGTAATAGGCCATGCAGTAGAAACACCCTGATTTCACTGCATGGCTCTTTTCTTTGCGCCTCTATAAAAAAAAAACGAAAAAGAATCGAAAAAAAATCGTTTTTTTGCTCAAGCGTGCGTTTTGGCACAAATCATGTAGTACTAAGAAAAGGAAAGCCGGTGACAGTTTTAACACCGGCTCATTCGTTCACTCAATAAAGTTATGGCGATTGACCTCTGAGGTGAATTGCAGATGAGAGTGAAAGAAGTACATTTTAGATCGATGACAAGAAGGGACGATATGAACAAATTACTTATCTCCGGTATCACCTGCGGACTCCTGATGGGAAGCACAATTCTCTCTCAGGCAATCACGCTCAGTGCCACCTATTACAATCCAGTAGCCAATGCGGGAACCGTCACCAGTGGTTCCCCTGGGGTTGGTAGTGTTAACTACTCAGACAACAAAATTCAGGGCAATAGCGTCTACTTTGCCGCGCTTCCCGTCTCCGGCGTCAACTTCTCGTTTGGCGACGTTCCTCTTCTTGCCAACGACACAACCATGGGAAGCGGAATCGGCACAACGCAGTTCACCACAGGTGGCTCTAGCCCCGCATTTACGCCGTTGACCAACGTTACTTACTCAATCGCAATCACCGTTACAGGGGATACGACGGGTGCTGCAACCTTGACCTCCGCTCTTCCCGGCAACTTGATCTTTTCGGTAGTGGACGGCACGGGAACCGCACTGCCAGGAGCCTTTGCAAATCCAGGCAACTTCCAGGTCGGGGCGATCACAACAATCACAAACCCCGCAGGAAGGGTTTCTAAGGTTTACAATTATTCTAACTCCGTCGTGATTCCTACCGCTTTCACCGGGTTTGGTTTTGATCTCCGCTACAATCACACGGCAGGCATCACGGGACTGACGGGAAATATTCGACTGTCCACTGTTCCTGAGCCAAGCACAGTTGCCTTTGCGTTGACGGGTGGAATGACAATTGGTGCAGGCTTACTGCGCCGACGTTTCCGCAAGTAACCGTGTTTTTGGAAAAGAACTTACTACTGTTATCTTTTGAGTTGCTTTTAGAGTAGATTGTGAAGCAGAGGATCATTTTTCCTCGTAGTAGGGTACAATGCGAAAAAGAAAGGGAGGTGCAAATTTCCCTTTCTGGATTTTACTTAGTTACCATTAACTTTTTGCATCCGATTGCACTCTCCAGAGGCAATATAAATAATGCGTTTCATTTCGTTCCTGCGAATCGAGACACTAGAAATCCAACTTTTTTGAGTTGAAGGAAAGAAAAAATGAACCTGAAGCAGATGATTGCGCTCTCTGCCGTTGCCGGAACCCTGCTTTGTAGTCAGGTGTCTCAGGCATTTACTTATACATTGCCTGTTAGTACAAACGGTACTAGCACCCTTGGGATTGGTGGCGTAACCTTCACTCCCGGTGGCGCGACTTTCTACCCGGCAGGTAGCATCGTAACCGTTAATCTTGGCTTCACACTGAGCAATAACTTCTTCACCGGGGTGCCTGCTACGGTTACACCCAACCCGGCTTTCACAAGTATTTATCCTGTGCCTGCCAATACGCTTTTTGTGATCACTGACGGCGCAAATAATCCTAGTCCTGTCTTCCCGGTAAAATTCTCCGATTTTTCCGTTGGTAACGGCGGTATAGCAACTCCAACGAGTTTCGTGAACAATGCCGGTTTCGCCGTGTCAGCGACTTACTTCACAAACACTCTCAGTTTTGTTGTTCCTGCGGGCGGATTGACGGACATCGGCTATGATTCTCTGTTCAATCTCTTTCCTGCACCGGGTGGCGCAAATCCGCAACTGGCGGCAACCTATTCTCTTACGGGTGTCATCACGGTGACGGACGTTCCAGAACCGGGTTCTATCGCAATGGGCGTCTCTGGCGCACTGGTTGGCTTTGGCTTACTCCGCCGCCGCCGCAAGTAATTGGTTTCGTAGTCTTTGCAAAAAGCCGTTCTCTCCTCCAAAGAGAGAGCGGCTTTTTGATTTTGACCTTTTGAAATAAAAATCGCCCCTGACTTTATGCAAAGTCAAGGGCAATCTTTATTAGCCTCTATCCAACCCTATATCTCAGGATTTGTCAACAAGTGCCAGTTGACCTGTCTTTGCGGATTCCCAGGCGGCTTCCGTTAACTCGATCACTTTCAAGCCCCAGATTGGAGGCCCACCGACCTCTTCCTTACCGAGAATTGCCGCAATGAAATTGTCGTCCGGGTTTCCACCCTTTGGCAAATCTTCAGGTATGGGAAAGTGGCGTTTGCCGACGGCATCGCTCACTTCGAGTTTCCCATTTCTCATGTAAAAGGCACCCTTTTCACACCAGATCGTGATGTCTTCGTACCAACTTGGTGCATTCCCCACAATCGAAATACTTCCGATAGCACCGCCGTCAAATTGCAAAGTCAGGGAAGAGTTAATGTCTACCTCGACGTTGAAATTTTCCATTTGCGCATAAACGCTCTTGACGGAAAGACCCGTTACGAAAAGAAGAACCGCCAGCATATGCGATCCCGAATCATTGAGTTGACCGCCTCCGCTCCATTTGAGTTCGTGTCGCCAGGAATTCGCACAGGCACGAAGCCATTCCTGCCCCTGCAAGCCCTGCACAAACTGAACCGCTCCATACTCGCCGCTTGAGATCGCCTTTTTGATATAAAGGAATTCCGCCTGATAATGACGTTGATACCCCAACACAAAAATCTTACCGACCTCATCAATCCGTTTGAGAACGTGTTTTGCATCGGTTACGTTGCAAACCAGCGGCTTTTCGCCATAGATATGCAGTCCGGCATCGAGTGCCGCGAGAATTTCCTCGTAATGAATCGTGTGTGGTGTCACGATGTAGACCGCATCCACCAATCCTGATCCAATCAATTCACGATAATCGGCAAACTGAGGAACGTCCTTCAGAGCCTCATGTTTCTCAACCGTGTTCGCGAGAGCCTCCGGGCGATTGTCGCAAAGTGCCGTAATCTCCGCGTCGGGATTCTGCAAGACTTTACGCATATGTCCCTGCGACATACCGCCTGTGCCGATAATTCCAACTCGTACCTTTTCCATTGAGGGGCTTCTCCTTCGGGGTTCTCCGCAGTGCAGAGTAAAATCAGTCGAGACTCATTGCGCCGTAGGGGGACGTATTTCCTCCCTTATCACGCTTTGGTTGGTTATGAATGAGCGAAAAGAGCAAAAAAACATCTTCTATTCTGCAAGTAGTCGGCGCACTCGTTCCAGGTCTTCGGGCGTATCCACCCCGATAGGTGCGTTTTCCACGAGAACCATGCGGATCCGATAGCCGTTTTCGAGAACGCGAAGTTGCTCCAGCGACTCGGTTTGCTCCAGGGGGGAAGGGGAAAGAGACGCGAAAGTTGCGAGAAAATCACGACGGTACGCATAAAGACCGATGTGCTGATACGCAGGAACATTTTCTGCCCTGCCCACCGTCCGATCACAAGGAAGGGACGAACGCGAAAAATAAAGAGCGTTGCCATTCAGAGCGCAAACGACTTTGACGCAGGCAGGATTTGCTCTTTCTTCGGGGGGGCAGAGGCACATCAAACTCGACATCGTGAGCGATTCATCCTCGATAAGAGGGGCGACTGCCGCCTCTACATTCGCAGGATCAATGAGAGGTTCGTCACCCTGCACATTGACCAGTATGGCGTGGGGAGCGATATGAAGTAGGTTTGCGGCTTCTGCAATTCGGTCTGTGCCGGAGCGATGCGCGGAGGAAGTCAATACGGACAACCCGCCAAATCGTTCGACGGTATCCGCAATAATCGGATCGGGCGTGACGACCGCAACTAAATTAGCCCCCCGAACTTTGCTCGCCCGTTCCCAAACGTGCTGAATCATGGTCTTTCCGCCAATTTCCTTAAGAGGTTTGTCGGGAAGACGTGTGGCGGCAAGGCGAGCGGGAATCAAGATCACAAGAGGACGAGAGGGATTCATAAGCCTAATTTGTTCCGAAAAATTGTACTCAGGTAGGATGAGAAACCGCTTTTTGATAAACCTCAAGGGTGCGCTGAGCCGTTCGTTCCCAAGAGAAAAGTTTGGCGCGTTCGATGCCCGCCTCGGAGAGTTCAATCCGCAAATCGGCGTCGGTGGCAACATTGAGAAGTGCATCGGTGACTTCCTGCGATTGATTGGCATTAACCAGCAACCCGGCATTACCTACAACTTCCGGCAAAGACGACGAATTATTGACGATCACGGGAACCCCGCATTGCATCGCTTGCAGGGGGGGAAGCCCGAATCCCTCGAAGGCACTGAGATAAACAAAACCAAGGGCTCCATTAAACCAGTACACGATTTCCTCGCGGGAAAGAAATCCGGGAAAGAGGACATGTGATTCCAGATTCAATTCCTTGACACGGGTAAAAATCTGGTCGAACATCCACCCCTTCGGGCCTGCGAGAACCAGCCGAGGAGGAGAACCGGGACGATTTCCCCATTGCCAATGTAATTGTGCGTAGGCTTCAATGAGGAGAGGAATGTTTTTTCGGGGTTCGAGCGTTCCGAGGTAGAGAAAATAGGGTTCGGTCAATCCTTTCTTTACTCGAAAATCAGCCAGCTCGTTTCGTTCCGAGACGTTGTCAAGAAACCGATAATCAGCGTCAGCCGCAAGAGGAATCGTGATTACTTTGTCCGCCGGCACTCTCAGAAGACGAATACAATCGTTGCGAGTCGCGTTGGAGTCGGCGATGACGTAGGCAGAATGGCGTGCGGAAAGGCGGGTCATTGTCGTGAGGTAGCGTCGTTTTGAGGGAAGGTGTTTGTCGGAGTAAACCAGAAAAGCCAGATCATGAACCGTGACCACGCGGGGAATTTTCATCAAAAGTGGAACAACATTAACGGGTCCATGAAGGACATCCAGACCTTTTGCCGCTCGTGGAAGCCCCATTTGCTCCCAGGTCAGCCGCCTTGTAGGAAGTGTCGTGTCCATGCAGGAAGAAACAAGATCAAAATTCCCGGCAAGTTCTAATTTTTGTGCAAGCGAAGGGTCTTGCGCCCACGCACTGAGAAAAACTTTGTAGTGATTACAGTTGTCCTGTGCGCTCAGACCCCGCAACAGATGCAAGATATAATTCGAGACTCCGGCTGCACGATAGGAGTTCGCCATACTCAGAAGATGTGCATTGATGCCGATTTGCATTGAAAAATTCCATCAAAACCGATAACCATAACCGAACCATATTATTATTGTAACGATTGACCCAACACGTCACGGTAGATCTCCATCATATCATCGGCTACACATTGCCAACTAAATAGCCCATGTGCTCGGTTATACCCTATTTCTCCACAGTTTGTCCTTGACTCTTCGTCTTCTCTCAGCCGGGAAAGACACTCTGCAAAGGCGACAACATTTCCTTCAGGAAAAATAAGTCCGGCTTTGCCGATGACTTCGGGAATCGCACCGGAGGAAGACCCAACGACGGCGACTTTGCAAGCACCCGCTTCAATCAGAACGCGACCAAATTGCTCCTTCCAACGTGAAGTCGTTAAGGAGGGCAATACAAGAACATGGAGTGAATTCATGAGCGCAGGAAGTTCGGTCAGAGGCTTATTACCAAGGAAATGAACGCGCTCCTCTATTTTTAGAGTCTTAGCGAGTGTTTCCAGCTCTTTACGCATCGACCCATCGCCAATAAAAATGAGTTGCACAGAGGGAGGTTGTTGTGCAATGGCAGAAAGCGTGTCCGCCAATCCCTTTTCAGGAACAAGGCGACCTACATAGCCTACCAGAAAATCACCGGGTTTATACCACTCGAATTCAAGACGTAACGTCTCCTTTCCAGGTTCGGTTTTCGGCTCGAACAAAGCGCAGTCCACCGCATTGGGGACGATTTTTACCGATCCTTTGTATCCCTTGCGACGCAAAACCTCCACTGCTTCTTCATTCCGAGCCACCATAAAATCGGAATGTTTCAGCGAATAGTCTTGAATTTGCTGGAAAGGAGGGGGCAACTTTTTGTAGATATTCTGCTCCGTCTCCGTGATGATTTTCGCATGAGGACAAAGCCGTTTTGTCCAGTAGATCATTTGAGCCGCCGCCAGACTCCAGGGTTCATGCCAGATGTCCACGAGATCGGGTTGCGTTTCCTTCAGAAGTCGGGGGAGGCTCAGATCATAATTTGTCAGATACCACTGTTTACAAATATAGTGCCAGCGTGTATGTCCTACAACAAACTGAAATTTCGGATCGACAGGCATTTCCAGGGTCCGCCACTCATCGTAGGCGCACATTTTGTCGGGGACAAGTGCCGTCAACTCCAGGTTCTTATGATTCGCAAGGCAGTGTAACTTAGGTTGCCCTGCCGTGCGCGACATACAGGTATGGGACATGAGAAGAACACGCATAGCTTTTACAACAGGGCTCCGTAAGATTTGGGCTTGCGGGGGATTTGTTTCCGATGCCTGCCCCTGACCGTTAAAAGGTCGAATAAGTCTTCCACTTCTTTCGTAGTGGCTTCCACCGTGAAAAGTTGCTCGGCACGGCAACGCCCGTTCTTTCCCATCAGTGCGGCGCGAGCGGAATCTAGAAGTAGTGCTTCCATAGCGTTCGCCATTTCCTCTACGGAATTCATGGGGACGAGAAGCCCTGTTTCGCCCTTCTGTACTTCGGTGACGGAACCCGGAATGACAATCTCACGCAATGCCCCGCCATCAGTGGCGATCACAGGCTTGCCGCACGCCATTGCTTCCACGATGACCTTGCCGAACGGCTCACCGAGTTTGGAGGCATGAACAAAAATATCCGCTTTCTGGAGAAGGTCAGGAATTTTGTCACTGAAGCCGACAAACTCGACCTGTGCTTCCAATCCATGACGCTTTACCTGTTCGTGAAGACCGCGTTCATAGTCCTCCTCGCCGAACATGGGAACGCCGACAATCTGAAAAAGTGCTTTGGGCCAGCGAGGAGCGATTTGTGCCGCCGCTTCGATAAAAACATCCTGACCTTTCCAGGGAGTGATGCGCCCGACTAAGATCAGTCTTTGACGGTCATTCGGCGTTCCTTGTAAAAAGGGTAAGGGACTGTACTCCCGAAGTGAAACACCCGGATGAGCCACACGAGAACGGCTTGACATTGAGCCAGAAAGTTGCAACGTTTGGAGGGTACTTTTCGAGTTTGCCAGAATTCCAGTCGGTAGATGTCTCGCTAGAAACCGGAATGAACGTGCAATCCGTGACGGAAGATAGTCCTCATCAATTCGGTCTCGGACGTGCCAGACACAGGGAACCCTCGCCAGTTTTGCGGCGGCTCCACCGATCAGGTCAGATTTAAGCGAGTTGCAATGGACTAGATCAACCTTGTGCTTGCGAATAAGTCTTGCCAACCTCAGCACATATTTTCCGCCCCGCAACAAGCGCATCGGATTGAGCAACGATTTTAATCCGAGTGCCTCTTTTCTTGCCTCCACAATGTCGGGGGTGAGAGGGAGAACGATTGTTTCGATGTTCAACGCCTGCAATCGTTCCGCAAGTTTGCCCTCGCCTGCGAGAACGACAAGAGGCGTATAACGCAGACGGTCCAGATTGACCACAAGACCAAACAAACTAATTTCGCCACCACTCCACTTCGCGGTGTGATTGAAAAAAAGAATGGTTTGCGTTTTTATTACTTCCATGACACAATGCCCTTTCCGTACCGAGCCATTCCTCAATGGAGAAATTGGAGGGAGACGATACAGTTTTAAGCGAGTCATCGAGCTTCTACAGTAACCTACAACGCACGTTGATTTTGCTCTTGCAAATAAGAGATTAAAATTCCACTTCCTACCCACAGCAACCAGACCGGCCCCCGGCGCCAGAATGGGTCGAACTGACTGTGAACAAGAACCATAAGCGAACCGACGAGGAGAAACAGACGAAAGCGCATTCCAACGGTATCCAACTTCATCCTTTTTGCGCTTTGCAGAAGCCACCTCATTTGAGCAAAAATCACCCAGAACAGTAATAAAGTACCGACTATTCCTGTTTCCGCAAGGGAAGAAATCACCATATTGTGCGGAAGCACTTCTTTCCGAGTTCGAAATCCGTCTCCAAAGACAGGCTTTTCCTTAAACCTATCGAAGGCAACCTGATTAGCATGAGTTCGCCCCGCGATATTATACCGCTCCGTACTGAAACCTACGAGATAATTGGCACTCTTTTGCGGTAATACCCGATAAACCCCAAAAATAGAGATCAGGACAATCCCTATTCCGAACAAGGGAACCGCTCTTCTTTGCATCAGTGCCAGAACGAGAGAGCCAATCACAAAGGCAATGTACGAAGATCGCGAAAGTGAGCAAGCGAGCGTAAGCCCACAAAGCAAAGCACAAACCACAAGACCCCATCGGGGGATCAACCCGGAATTTTCCTCCTCTGCGCGTCGCGGAAATAAAATGAGAGCGCAAATCACCCCAATCGCCGTAGAAAGTCCGACGACATTTTTGTGTTCGCCCATCACATAAAGACCCGCTTGCGTTCCTCTGCTGAAAGCGATCAGCCCACAAATCGAAAGAAACGTGACGCTAAGCAAGTAGCCTTCTTGAAGCAAAGTCAGGTCTTTGCTTGTCCAATAAACGGAACTGAAAACCCAGGGCAAAAGCAAAACGATCTGAGCGGTGCGAACAAAACTGCTCAGGTGCGGCAACCAGTGTTGCGAATTGCCGAAAGCATTCAGCGCAAAAGAAAAAGTGCCGACCCCCACATAGAGGATTGTCGGCAAAAGCAACCCTGCCCATTTCGGTTTTTCGGTCTCTTTGCGAAAGGCACGAATCGCTCCGGGGATTGCCAGTAGCACCAGCACATCGGAAAGACCGAAAACGACCGGGCTGTTTCTCATGTCGCCGCTCAGCCCGACGTTGAAAGGGAGTAAGATAAAGGCAAGGATGAGAAAAATTCGTGTCATATGTGAGAATGGAGTAGCGTCCTACTCCAAAGACGATCCCTCCATTTTTTTACGTGCCAACGCTCGCAGATAACCTCCACATCCGGTTGTAACCACTGCCGCCTCAAATCCAGAGAGTAAAGGTACGATTGGCTTTGGAGATCGAGATTTCAGCACATCGAATCCAACGATATGTTGCGTGGAACATCGTATTACTTCGAAGCCGGAGTGTTGCAGGGCGTATCGCATACTTTCCCGGACAAAAAAGTTGAGGTGCGCCGGTGGAACCAGTTGCTTCCACTTCGTGCCTTTAATCAGGCGTCCGAGGCTGTTCCAATTCGGCAATTCGATAAAAAGTAACCCCGTGGGCGTCAGCAAATCGTGTGCGCGTTGCAAAACCTCCATTGGGTCAATCGTATGCTCCAGTACGTGCCACATCGTTACCACATCGAAAGCACCCGCCTCCAAACGTTCATCGAAAATATCCCCCTGCATCACGTCAAGGCGATATGCGCTTTTGGCACGCCCCACAGCGTCCTCGCTCAGTTCAATTCCCTTTGTTTTCCAGCCGTCATGTTCCGCTTCCGCCAGAAATGCCCCGCTTGCACAACCGACATCGAGAATCGTCTTTTTATCTTCGTCCTTTAGTTTGGCGTAGTCCTTAAAGGAGGACCACATCGCCTTCATGTTCATCTCACCGACCAGATAATAGTCTACATAGCCCGCTTCTCGACTGCTGTTCGTGAAATAATCCGCGCTGTAGTGTGCAATCAGTTCTTCGGGCGTCGGGCGCGGCAAGGTGAAAACGAAATGACACGCCTTGCAACGGGCGACCTCATAATGACCACTGGTCTCTACCGTGCCGATAATCGAAATCTTATCGGAATGACAAATAAGACATTTCATAGCACACCCCTTGAGCCTCTGTACCCACCGGGAACAGAATTGACGAGAGACTGTCTACCGAGAGAGTTTACCGTCTTTTTCAAGACAGAGCAGGGATTGGTAGGCGACCAAAGTTTTTTTCGTCATGACTTCAACCGTGTATAGAAGACGATAGCGGCAGTACCCCTTTTCCGCCATTTCCCTCATTCGCGCAGGGTCTCGAAGAAGAGAGATAAGAGCCTGTGCAAGTTCATCGGGTGAATGAGGAGAGACGAGCAAGCCTGTCTCTCCCTCCTGTACGATTTCGAGGGGCCCCCCGGCACGAGTCGCGACAACAGGTTTGCTTAAAGCCATTGCTTCGATTACCGCTAGCCCGAACGGTTCCGCCGGACTCGGAAGCGTAAAAAGATCGGCGGCGTTGACGAGCGACATGACGTCCGTGCGAAAACCAAGCAAACGCACGGTTCCCTGCAAATTTAGAGAGGCGATTTGCGCTTCCAGTGCTTCTTTCTGATCGCCTTCTCCTGCGACAAGAGCGACGACATCGGGAAACTGCTCTCGGACTTTCGCCATCGCACTGATCAGGGAAGCCACATCTTTCTCGATTGCAAGGCGAGCGATGCAAACGACCAAGGGGCTATCAGGCGATAGTCCTAACGTTCGGCGTACCTCGGCGGGTGAGGTCAGACTTTTAGCGTCGGGTTCAGGAACACCATTCGGCACCATTGTAATCTGAGTCGGGTGTGCCTCGCCCCGCTCCAGAATGGCATTGCGAACGGCTTCCGAAATCGCAATCGTGTGAGAAATGCGTCGGTGCATCCAGTGATGCGTGTTTTGAGAGATAAAAGCCTTGAGACCTGTACGCGAGACGTGAGCCGGGGTGATGAAATGTTGGGTCATCACAAGCCGCCCTCGCTTAGACGCAGGCAGTCCCATTGCACTCAACAACGCAGTACGTCCATTATGGACGTGCAATAGATCGAGTTGTTCAGTCTCCCACATCTTTTTTAGCGTTCTGACCGCAACGAAATCAAGTTCTCCCTTTTTCTGAAGTGGGATCACTCGCAGAAGCGCGGCTTCCGCTTTTTCGGCAAGAAGCCCCGGCTTTGGACAGACGATAATCGGCTCGGCTCCGAGTGAGCGGAGACCGTCGGCAAGATGAAGGATATGTCGCTCGGTTCCTGCAAAGGTATCCGCGTCCGATAGCAAAGCCATTTTCAGGGGCGAAGAAAGGGTCATCGTTGATTTTCCAGAAGCAAAACTTCATATTTCGCCAGAACGGAGGGCCACTGATATTGTGTCACGGTTTCGGGAACCTTCGCACCCATCTCATCACGGTAATCCCGATCCAGAAAAGGCGTCAGTGCCTTTGCAAGCTGCTCTCCACTTTTCGGGTCGTTAATTAAGGCTCCATTCACGCCGGGAAGAATAGCGTCACGAGCACCGGGAACGGTTGAAGTCACCACAGGGAGTCCGCTACCGAGCGCTTCGAGAATGGCAAGGCAAAAAGCCTCATACTGTGTGGGCAAAACGAAAACATCGGCGGCGGCATGAAAAGAGGCGACTTCCTGCGAGGCTCCACACGCGATCACCTGCCCTGCCACTCCCCTTTTTTCCGCTTCCTGCATAATCAGAGCAGGGTCGGGTTTGCCGACTGCAAGTACTTTCAGGCGAGGGTCTTTGAGTTGGGCGAGGGCGGAAAGGATTGTTGCGTAGCCTTTTCGTTCCAGTTCGTTCGCCACGAAAAGAA
The DNA here is from genome assembly GCA_014377395.1 of Chthonomonadaceae bacterium. Classification (GTDB taxonomy): domain Bacteria; phylum Armatimonadota; class Chthonomonadetes; order Chthonomonadales; family Chthonomonadaceae; genus JACMPS01. Next base: position 1,960 of record JACMPS010000119.1, on the reverse strand, counting down.
GCGCGATTTCGTCGGGCTTCAATCCGATTTCCTCTCTCATTCGGGTGCGGAGGGCGCAACGCTTTTCAGGATTGAACTCGGTAGGCGAAAAGCCGTTTGGAATAATCGCGACATCCGATCCCGGAACGTCATAGAGGCGCCGCAAGTCTTCCTTAACTTCGGGGGTGGTTGCGATGACCTTTTTGTAATCTCTCTGCTTAAAGTGTGCGGCTTCAAGTTGCAACATGAGTGGATGAGCCGGGTTAAGGGCTTGCTTGACACGGGCGGAGGAAAGAGGGGGGCGAAACTGACGTGACCTTTCCAGCCACGCCTTGTGAATGGATTGCGCCCAGTGAACTCCGCCCGCAGGACACACGGAACCATGTGTGTTCAGGACATCGTAGTCGGCGGTTTTCAGTATCGCGGTTGCATTACGAAAAAAAGAGGGACCCTGTAAAAAGGCGGGTCCACCTACACGCGGCACCTCGTGGTAGTGAATCGTCTGTGTTTCGTCTACCTCCCACTCGCTGGCATAGACGTGAACCTCGTGTTTTTGTTGTGCCAGAAAGCGGGCGCACTCAAAAACGATACGTTCCACCCCGCCCCGCCGATGACAACCCGGAAAAGTGATCGCGACTTTCATGCCGTGCCTCTCTTTTTCTTTTTGTATTGCTGTGCCAGATAATAGGTCCGTACCGACATCCCCGCTCCTGCCCACCCCAACATCAAAGCCCCTCGACTCCAGTAGTGATCCACCATGCCATGTGTCAAGCGCGAGAAAAGTAAAGCGGCTCCAATGGGAAGCAGGGCAAAAGCGGGATCGGTTTTCGGAAGGTGGCGGCTTGCAGTAATCACCATACTCAGAAAGGCAAGGTGAACAAGAAGAAAAGCACTCAGTCCGATCACTCCCGTTTCCGCCAGCGTTGTCCAGAGGATATTGGTGGCGTCGTACTCTTTCCGCAACCCGACGCCCACCCCCGTAAGCGGGTTTTTGTTGAATTGACTACGAGCATATTCCGAGTTCAGAACACGTTGCTGGACGTTCCACCGTTTGGTATTTGCGATGTCGAAGGCGTAGTCCTTATCCTCTTCGGGCATCAGCACAAAAGCAACCGTGATAAGCGGAATCAGAAGGAGCAGGAGATTGAGCATGATTTTGTATTCACGCCGCAACCCGATGATCAGAATCAGACCCACCAGCGCACTCAGCCAGGAACCGCGTGACAGAGTTGCAACCAGCCCGAGGCTGATGATCACAAGGGTAAGGATGTGCCGGGTACGTCGCTTTTTATCGGTTTCCGAAAACCATAGTTCGGCGTTGACCAGAAGTCCACAGGCAAGCGAGGAACCGATTCCGTTTTTGTGAAGACCAAAGACGTAGTTTGTTCTCAGGGCGATTAGCAGAACGGAAAGCACGACGCACACACCGACCAGACCCTGCAACCCGATTTTGAGCTGTTCGGGTTTTTTGAGAAAGGAACTGAATACGACAACCGTGATCACCATGTACAAAAACATCTGGAGAAGCGAGGAGAGCGCGGAGGTGGCACGCCACGACATCGCGCTTGAATAAAGGCAAACTGCGAAAAAGAAGCCTATTGGAAGCAGGAGGGGTCCGAATTTGGGAGGGCTACGCCGAAGCAGACAGGCAAGGAGAAATGCCGGAAGCGTGAGAAAGACATTGAACTCCGCAAGTGCAATCTGGATTCCTTTTCCCTCCTCGCTTCCGGTGAGCGATTGCTGGAAGGGCGCAACCGCAAGTGTGAGCGCAAGTGCAAGAGCGGGATAGCGGAAACTCAGGGCAAGATAAAGCCCCAGATAGGCGACCCCCGCCACAGGGCGCGGAAGATCGAACATCAGGGTGGCGGAAGTAGTCAGTATGACGCCGATCACAAGAAATGCCAGCAAAACGTAATCCGTGCTATTGAGTTTGATCAGGGGAGCCGTTTTTTTAAGACGGGGAACGGCTACCGGGATACTC
>JACMPS010000118.1 GCA_014377395.1 Chthonomonadaceae bacterium | reverse complement strand
GCCGGGGAATTTATTCCCTGGACTCTCTTTCAACCCCTTCCTAACCTCCCCCTTGCATAAGGGGGAGGAACGATGCTCTCTACGCGAACTCTCCTGAGCGTAGAACGAGGAACAAGATTAAACGGCTCTTTGCATCTGCTCCCCTCTCCCTCCTCGCTTGCGAGGGAACAAGGGAGGGGGGCGGGGTGAGGGTTTGAGATACGGGCAAAAGAACCGCTTGCACGAATTCCCTGTAACCTGTCCCGCACTGAGTTGTCCTAAAAAGAAAAGCGATTATCGGTAAAGGTAAATTTATGTCCGAGTTTTCACATAACCCAGAATTGGAAGAAGCGTTTATGACTCGGCGGCAGTTGCTGTCGCGCATGGGCAACGGGTTTGCGGGGCTTGCACTTGCCGGGTTGCTCGGTGACGAAGCGGCGGGGGCGCAGGGCATCAAAAAGGCAAGTGCAGGACAAATCAACAACCTTAGCCCGCTCTTTCCGAAAAAACCTCACTTCCCCGCGAAAGCAAAGCGCGTCGTCTTTTTCTTCATGAATGGCGGCCCCTCGCAGGTAGACACCTTTGATCCGAAACCCATGTTGACCAAGTATCACGGTCAACCCATGCCTACCGCAAACCTTGCTACCGAGCGCAAAACGGGAACCCTCTACAAATCTCCTTATGGGTTTACGAAACACGGACAAAGCGGCATTGAGGTCAGCGATATTTTTCCGCACCTCGGCAAGCACGTTGACAGCATGGCGGTGATTCGCTCGATGCATGCCGATGTCCCCAACCACGAACCTTCTCTGCTTTTGATGAACTGCGGCGACTCCCGACAGGTACGCCCCTCCTTCGGATCATGGCTGACTTATGGACTCGGTTCCGAAAACCAGAACTTGCCCGGTTTTATCGCCATGTGTCCAAACGGCTACCCCATTCAGGATACGCAGAACTGGCAATCCGGCTTTCTTCCCGGCGTGTTTCAGGGAACATACATTGATCCGGCACAAACCGACATTCGCAAAATTATCGAGCATATCAAAAATGGAAATCTGCCCCGTGAAGAGCAACGCGCCCAACTCGATCTCGTGCAAAGTCTGAACAAAAAACACCTCGAAGCGCACGATAAAGATTCACAGTTGGAGTCACGAATCCAATCTTACGAACTCGCTTACCGGATGCAAATGGATGCCTCCGATGCCTTTGACGTGAGCAAAGAACCGGAGCATATTCGCACGATGTACGGCGAAGGGGTTTATGCGCGGCAGTGTCTGATTGCCCGCCGGTTGTTGGAGCGCGGCGTGCGCTTTATCCAGCTTTATCAGGGAGCGGGACAGCCCTGGGATCACCACGATGACCTTGAAACAGGACACCGGGAACTGGCGCGGCAGTCCGATCAACCAATTGCCGCGTTTATCGAAGACCTGAAACAACGGGGAATGTTCGAGGACACCCTGATTATCTGGGGCGGAGAATTCGGGCGTACTCCTGTGGTGGAATTGCCGACTGCCGGAGCCAATTCGGGAAAACGCAACGGACGCGATCATAACCACTGGGGCTTTTCAATGTGGCTTGCGGGGGGCGGAGTCAAAGGCGGACAAACCTATGGAGCCACCGACGACTTCGGCTTTAAAGCAACCGAAAAGCCGGTTCACGTCCACGATCTTCACGCGACTCTGCTGAAGTTATTGGGCTTCGATCACACCAAACTGACCTATCGCTACGCAGGGCGTGACTTCCGGCTGACCGATGTTTACGGCAATGTGGTACAGGACTTGATTGCGTAAATTGGTGGGCGAGTTTTTTGTTTGCTGAAGGTTTTCTCGCCCTTTGGTTTCATTTCAGGAGTTGGTTCAGTCTTTGTAGGACTTCTTCGATAACTCTGTCAGGAGCGACCTCGATCAAGTCGGACTGCCGCGCTTTGTAGTCTACATTTCTAATCTGATCCGACAGAACAACCCCTGCAGTTGCAAGTCCGGCAGAGAGCGCAACTTCAAACGGATAACCCTTGACCCGACTTGTCACCGGACAAATCAGAGCCATTCCGGTTTTAAGGTGATAACTTTTGGGCGAAAGCACAAGAGCAGGTCGCCGTCCGGCTCTCTTATGCCCTGCCTGTGGATCAAAGGTCAGCCAGATCAAATCGCCACGTTCCGGCGTATAAGGTTGCCGCATCACCACACTTCCTGTCCGACATTTTCCCCCAATCCACTTCGGTATGCACGTTCTCTGGGGTGATCTGCGCCAGAAGTTCTTCGAGCGTCGGCGTAAATACACTGGGTGCAATCACGAGACGTCCTTCCTCAATGCTCATCTCGACAGTGACTCCCTCAGTGAGTTGTGTTTCGGTAGCAAACGCTTTGGGGATACGAATCGCCAGACTGTTTCCCCATTTTTGCACACGAGTTTGCATTGCTTTCTCTTTTTTATGATAGACACAGTATAGACACAATGAGCATACCCAGATCAAAAACAAAAAACGATTAATTTTCCGCGAAAAATCTGCTATGATAGGAACGTGACGCCTTTCGTTGTCGTCATCTAAGCAACCCGTCTTAAAAGGAGACACCTTGATGCCCTATATTGTGAATGGTACGTCCTATGATTTTCCCGCCCCGCAACTAGCCAACGACACGACGTTTGTTCCGCTGGACAAAGTCGCCAACACCGTTGGCTGTTACGTGACATGGGACAACCTCGCCAAAGTCGCAACAGTCGAACTCGACGAAATCAAATACCGAGTTATGGAAGACAACCCGAAAGTGGAACTCCCCGACGGAAGCATGGTTGAACTGCAAGCCTCGCCCTATGTGGAAGACGGCTCGATGTGGGTTCCCGTCCGCTTCTTCGAGAAGATTCTGCATTGTACCATTTCCGTAGACGGCGACAACGTGCAGGTTCAGAGACAATTCTAGTCAAAAGCAGTCTGCAAGGACGAAGAAGAGCGGGGTACCTTACGTTACCCGCCTCTTTCTGATTTTAGAAGCGAATCACCTTTTCGCTCCGACTCTCGTTCTTCTTGAATCGCGAGTGCAAAGTTTGGATAGAGAAGATGCCCCGTATCGCGTCTGAAAGACGCTTGCTCTTGTTGCCGGGAGTTTTCAACTCCCGGTGAAAAGATCAGTCTGTGAGATTGTCGGTCTTCGGCTTCTCTACCGAACGCCCTCGAAAGCAAAATCCGCGACGTTTGCCTGACCTTCCGGGAGGCGCGGACGCAATACGTTCACGCGAATATCCCGGCGATAAACCTGTCGGAAGTAATCGCCTTTGCGCTCGACGGCAGAGGTTTCAATGGGAAGTTCCTTCTCCGCTCCCACGTAAATCGTCACGCTGTCCTCCCGAACATCGCAGAAAAGTTCCTGTACGCCCCCTTCGTGAGAGCGATCCAGCGCGTCCGCCACTCGCAAAATCGGTGCCATAAGATTGACTCTTTGCTTATCTTCATCGGAAAGAATTCCATAGGCGGTATGGGCAACAGCGGGCGGAGATTTGCGGTGATACCGGGCGAGATTGGCGACAATCATTTTTTCTTCGCGGGTGAGTTCCGTCAGCGGCTCCATCATAATCATGTTAAGGGCGTGTCGGTGATGCCCTTTCGCCGAGACATAATAGCCGATGTCGTGCAAAATCGCGGCGTACTCCAGCAGTTTCCGGTTTTCACGATCCAGATTATGGAGTTCTTCGAGTTCCATGAAAAGCGTTCCCGCAAGACACTCGACTTGATGCGCGTGTCCGGGATCGTAATTGTAGCGGCGGGCGAGTTCCATAATAGCGGCAAGTTTTGGATTCATAAAGGTGAAAATCCGTCAGGAATGGGCAAGAAATCTGTCATAGATAATACCCCAACGTAGTCCTCGTGTGGACACCGAGAGCGAAGTCGCCTCTAAATGAGAGAGCGTGTGCGAGAGCAAAATGGCTCCGGCAAGGATAATGTCGGCGCGTCTGCCGTCAAGTCCGGGAATTAAGGCACGTTCGGCAATCGTCATACCCGCCATTTGTGCGATTCGGTCTTCGAGGGCGTCTTGCGATAATCGAAAATTGTGAATTTGATCGGTAGCGTCGCGGGTTCCGAGTTCCATTGCGGCAAGGTTGGTCATCGTTCCTCCCACGCCGACAATCAGTTGGTCGCCAACGTGTGAAGTTTTCACGGGCGCAAGTGCCGCCTGTGCAAGTTGATTCGCTTCGAGAAGTTGTGAGACATTGGGCGGATCGGAGCGAAACGCAGCTTCGGTGAGTTTGACGGCTCCGAGATTGACACTAATTCGGGACGCGATTTGTTCGCTGTGGGGCACGCCCTCGATAATTTCGGTGGAGCCGCCGCCAATGTCAATCACGCGCAAATTCGGTTCATTTTGCCATATCGGGTCACGGCGTACCGCGAGATAGGAAAGACGCGCTTCCTCTTCACCAGGAATCACAGTGATCTCAAAGCCACATCGTGCCTTGACTCTACTGAGGAAATCATCGCGGTTTTGAGCATCACGTAGGGCTGCCGTTCCCACCGCCGCAATCCGCGTCACCCCCATTTCAGAGAGTGTCGCCGCGAATCCTTCCAGTGCCTCAAGGCTTCGACGCATCGGGGCTTCCCGCAAAAAGGGGCGATCCGAGGTCATGCCTTCCCCTATCCGAGTGACTGCCGACGCTCCGTACACAGCAACGGACTGCCCATCCGCCAGATTTGCTATCGTCATTTTGACGGAATTGGTTCCGACATCAATACTCGCACAAAGAAAAGGAACGGGTGGGGGGGTGGGTGACGGCATCTCTTCTCCCGGATCACAACGAAAGTTTGCTCACTCTAGTTTCTGGTTCTGTCTCTCCCCTTTATACTACCACATCGGGCGAAAGTTTCATGGAGGCGGTCAGCAGGATCTCGGCAAGTTCCGCCTGCGCTTTTTTGCCCGGTTTGGAGGCGGAGAGGGCAAAATCTATCTGCCGGGAAATATCTTGAACCACGAGAAGCGAAACAGAAACGGCTTCCGGTTCGCTAACCTGCGAAAGTTTCGCAACCGCGTCTGCAAGTCGTTCCACCTCACGGACTAGCCGTCCTCGCATTGTGTCGGCGGGAACGTGAATCAAGAGCAAAACGATGCGGCGCAAAAGAGCGATCACTTCCAGACTCAATGCGGAACTCAGTTGAGGAGATGCCGCAGGTTTCTGGACGGGAGCCTCCTCGACAAACTCGGCGAATTGTGCAAGATAATCAAGGGTTTGCTGTGCCTTGATTTCACTCATGCCGTTGATCTGAGCCAGATCGGTGACGGAGGCGGCTTTAATCTTTGAGGGCGTGTCGTAGCCTGCTTTTGTCAGGGCGCGAATACGAATCGGCCCTAGACGCGGAATGTCGGCGAGGGTACGCGGTGTGGCTAATTGCTCGGAGGAATTGCGTTTGTCGTCAGGTTTTCGCACAGCGTCTCCAGTTCTTTAAGAGCAGGATTGAGTTCTTTCTGCCACGCAAGTTGAAAGTCGGTAAAGGCGGTTTGGCGTGAAATTTGTTCGCGAAGGCAAAGTTTGATTAGCCCCGCACACCCGGCGTAATCTACGTTTTGTGTCCCGACAATCGGCTCCTCATTTTCGTTTTGTCCATACCCGTTTTGCAAACTCTTCGCGAGAAACTCCGAGAGAAGCGGCACGGTGACATCGGCATCGTGAATTGCACCGAGACGATCCTGCAACCCCTTCACTCCGAGCAAAGCCGCCTCATATCCCGGACGATGTTCCTCATCTCCAAAACGTGAAGCAAAAATCTCAAGAGTATAACGGAGCCGTTTCGCTTCGATCCGCATTTCGTGCAGTTCCGTGACCTTTTCGCTATCGCTCAAGCACGATTCGTAAGAGCGCAAAAGCGAAAGACGAGCGAGCAAAATGCGACGGGCGTTTTCATCTACGCTCTGGAGGGGAAGAAAATGCGTCTCCATTTGAGGCAAAGGTTTGATCTTCGGCGGCTTTTTCTGTGCTTGCCGTGAGATTTCGTCCAACGTCCTCAGCAATCCCTCAGTTGTGTTCTCAACGACGGGCAGAGCGAGTTCCATTTTCTCATCGCGTTGCGCTTCCAGAGAGGTCAGCAAAGCCTGAGCCAGTCCACGCTCACGGGGCAGAAGCCGTTTCGCTTTCTCCTCTAAACCTTCCCGAATTACGTCCAGATCGCGGGCGGCTCCAAGCGCGTGGGTGATCCGCTTAATCTCTTTCGTAAAGCGAGAAAATTCCTTTTCCGGAAAACACGCCATAAACGTGTCGAGTGCCGCCCGTGATCGCCGAGACCAGACGCGCATCTGGTAAACGCCTCGCGCTCTGTCCCCGGTCAGTGTTTCCTCACGGTTTTTAAGCAGGCGTTCCAATCGCACCCGAATCGTGGCAGTGGCAAAAGCAATCGCGTCGCTCGAAGGGCGAAGGTCTTTTTTGGGTTCGGAAGTTTTCTTACTCACTTGTTCTCCGCAAAAATATCGCGCAAGTCGTGTTCCTGCTCGAAGTTGACAAGAGCGATCACGCTGTCGCCGTTTTCGAGGGTGGTTTCTCCAGTGGGAATCAGCGCGTGACCGTCACGAATGATCGAAATAATCAGTGCCTCCGAGGGCAAGCCGAGCGACTGAATCTCACGATGCAACACAGGCGATTTCGGTCCGATTTCCGCGTCTACGATCTCCAGTTTGCCTTTGTTGAGAGCCGCAAGGGGAATGAGTTCTCCGCCGCCTACCTCTTGCTCAATCATGTTGTAAATGATTTTCGTGGCACTGACGGTGGCATCAATGCCGAGTTTTGCGAACAGTTTTTCGTTGCGCGGATCGCTGATTCGGGAAATGGTACGCGGGACATTGAATTCCATTTTCGCCATTTGACAAACGACGAGATTGTCGTCGTCGCTTCCCGTTACGGCGATCACGGCATCGGCGCGTCCAAAACCCGCTTCCATTTGCTGATCCGCCTGGCAACCGTCGCCCTGCATGACCACTTCACCGAGTTCTTCGGAAATGGTGCGATAGCGAACGCGATCCTTCTCTAGCAAAAGGGCTTCATGCCCTGCCGAGACCAGTGTTTTGGTGAGATAATAACCGACGTTTCCGCCGCCAACAATAATAATGTACATAGGGGTTAGAGATCAGGGATTAAGAGTTAGGAAAGAGCAATTCGGTTGCCGATCCGTGCCTTTATACCCCCAGAGTCAGGTAGTCTTTCGAGTAATCTTTCTCCAGTCCCCACTCGTCCGTCATGACAAAATCACGCAGAAGACCGGAGGCAATCGTTGTTGTACAAAGCGTAGTGATACCGAGTTGGCGGTAGCGATCCGCACGAACCGGGTCATAAATGCGGGCGATCACTTTGGGGATATCGAAGACGTGCTTGGCGATTTGCGCCGCCATAATGTTGCGATTGTCTCCCTGACTAACCGCAATAAACACGTCCGCATTATCAATGCCCGCCCGCTTCATCACGTCTTCATCAATGCCGTTGCCGACAATGCGGTTCCCCTTGAATTTCGTTCCAAGACGGCGGAATGCCTCGCTTTGCAGGTCAATAATCGTGACGTTATGCCCGTCCCGAAACATCAGGCGGGCGAGAGTGGAACCGACACGCCCACAACCGAGAATGACGATATTCATTCTGTTTCCTTTTTTCGGCGCACCTCTCCTTGAGGATTCTACGCAGTACAGGCTAGTATACTCGAAAAACAAAAGGTTTTTGCCGTCGTTCCAAAGGTTCGGTAGGTGGTTTACGGTTGTTTAGAGGGAGAAAGAGAAAATAGTTTGGAGATGTTCAGGTTTGATCGGGTGGAAAAAGGGGAATATCCTTCATGCTACCCGATTCGGGATGCACAGCGTGGATCCTGGATTTGTGTTCATCACAGACAAGGCACGCCATCGGACGTTCGTATTCGGCAGGATTTCCTGCGAAAAATTCCGCGTAGCGCACAAGAGGATCAACGGTATAGTTAAGTTTCAATGCCTCGAAGTTGATCCGACACTTCGCTGAAACCGTACTCTCCGCATATTGGTGCACCTTTACTCCTTCACGACTTCGAGTTGCTTGAGGCGGTGCACTTCTGAAACGCCCAAGCCGGCAACATTGCGTTTCGGGCGGTAGAAAATTGGCTCGGTGATGCCGAGTTTGCGGAGGGCATCCGCCACCGACGCTCCGTTTTCGACGGAGTGCAGGGTGGCGACGATTTGCTCCTGGGTGAAGCTCTTTTTCAGGGTCTGGGTTCCTCCAGAGGGGAGGTTCGGGAAATGCCCACTTCT
>JACMPS010000010.1 GCA_014377395.1 Chthonomonadaceae bacterium | reverse complement strand
TTCCGCTTTTCGTGGTACAAGCCCCCGTAAATCCTGCTTTTGCGACGAGGTTGGGAGTGGAAACGCCGTAGTGTCCAAACGGATAACAAAAGGTTTTGAGCGTAACGCCTAAAACCGCTTCGACTTCCTCTTTGCCCCTTAAAATATCTGCTTCCGCCAAATTGTTTTCCAGTGTGTCGAGGTGGGAGTGAGTGCGCGTGTGTCCGCCGATCTCCCACCCCAGTGCTTGCAATTCCCGCAATCTCTCCCACCCCATTAGATTCAGTTCCGGGTAGCCTTCTTGTTTGTCCCACTCGTTCGTTTTTCCTATGCCCTGAGAAACCACGAAAACCGTTGCGGGAAAATCCAAACGTTGCAAAACGGGGGCGGCGTGTTCGTCGACATTCGCGTAGCCGTCATCGAAGGTAATGGCAAGTGTGCGCGGCGGAAGCGTTTTTCCGGTAGTTGCTGCCTCGACGATCTCCGCAAAAGGACGTACCCTGAACTTCATCGAAGCGAGCAGGGTCATTTGCCGCTCGAAAGCGATAGTGGAAACGTTAAGAAACCGATCCGCTTTCATGTGGACGGGTTCACCTACTTTGTGGTACATGAGGACGGGGAAACGCATTAGAGGGAGGGAGAAGAGAGAATTTTGCCGTAAAGCGACTCGATGTTGTCCACCATGGTTCGGGCGGAAAATTGCTCGATGGCACGCTCACGGGCGGCGTTTCCGATTCGCTCTTTCAGTTCGCGATTCGCCAGAAGTGAAGTCACAGCGTGTGCGAGTGAGGCGGGGTCACGCTCGATCAGTAGCCCCGTTTTCCCGTCCTCAATTAGTTCGGGATTGCCCCCTGCTCGTGTCGCGATGACGGGTTTTCCCATTGCCATTGCCTCGATAATCGCCATGCTACACGCCTCATAACGGGAAGGAAGGGTTACGACATCGGTTTCCGCCATAATGCGCTTTACGTCGTTGCGGACTCCGGTAAAGCGAATTCGATCCGCGACACCCGCTTGAGAAGCCAGTTCCCACAAAGATTTCTGCACGGCGGGTTCGACGGAGCCGACACAAATCAAGAACGCATTGGGGCGTTGAGCGACGATTTTCCCCATTGCCTCCATAAGAATCGGGTGTCCCTTGAACTCATCTACGCGGGCAAAAATGCCGATGAGTTCGGCTTGAGGGGGCAGACTGAACTCGGCGCGTATCGGCAATTCTTCTTCCATTGAAGACGGTTTCTCGGAATTTTCCCTCTCCTCATTCAGAAAATCGGTGCCGTTGTAAATCGTATGAACGTGATCCGCCGACACGCCGCGCTCGATAAAAGCTTCTCGCACCCACTCCGAAACCGTGATGATGTGGTTGTTACGCTGAGGAAAAAGGCGACGATAAACCAGGTCTCGACTTCGGACATGGACTGAGGAAACGGCAGGGCGTTGCGTCAGGCGGCTCAACAGGTAGCCGTAGTAGGTGGCACAGGTGAGGTGAGAGTGAATCAGGTCAATTTTGCGTTCGCGCATCAGGCGTGACAGGCGCATTGTGGCGGGTCCGACGTGAACGCCGTGCATTCCCGATTCGACGACTTCGACGCCCACGCCGCGCAACTGATCGGGAAGCCAGCCGCCGGGAGGACAGAGTGCCGTGATGCTATGCCCGCGTTTAAGCAGACGTTCGGAGAGGACAACGACGTGCTTTTCTGCACCCGAAATGCGTGAACTGGAAACGATTTGGAGGATATTCATGCCCTGTGGCTCTTGTTCGGAGACTACTCCGGTTGTTTTTGTCCGTCGAGAGTGGCGGTTGAGGTGAGTTGAGTTCCGCGTCTACGGAGCCAGGTTCCCCCGGCTTTGCTCCAGACTTCTTCGATAGTAGAGAAGGTTTTGAGCACCGAATCGCGTTTTCTTTTTTGATTGTACGCAATCACGGTGGCTTCTTCTGAAATGGTGAGAGTTGCGGCATTGCCCTTCAGCGTAAATTTTTTGATCTCTGCTTTGACTTTGATACTTTTCGCCGCCCCTACCAATCGGTTCACGCGCCCCCGCATTTCCTTGAGACCGAAGGTCTGCTTTTTTCGATTGACAAAAGTATAGTCAGGGGCATAGAAAGCCAACATTCCCACCGCCTCTTTTTTCTCTGTGGCGGCTATCGTTTTTTTGATGTCGATTTCAATGGCTTTTCGGGCAACGGAGGTCTCGTCCCCGAACGCACTTAGGGCGAAGGCACAAAGAAATAGGACTGTCATTGGAGCAAATAGTCGTCGCATCGCAAGGTCTCCCTGAGAATGACCGGAGCAACCTGCCCCCTTGTCTTTCTCTTAAAATGTAGTTTACCCTAAACGAAGTCAGTTTGGGCTATACTCACGTAGGGATCGCCGCGCAACCCCACTTTATCGGCGAAGTCGGCACTCAGAATGTATCGAAAAAATAGAGTTGGTGTGTTCATCGTAACACATTTGGCGCAGGAATGAATTCCGCGCCCCATACTGCCCCTGAATTGGCTAAAACTCGGACACACCGCTTGCCAGATTTCGCTTAAGCAAAGACTTGTCCAACACATTCTCAGGCTATTGTCCCCCGAAAGAAGCACTCATGATAAAAATTTACTTTTTCGCTCTGCTTTTGATGCTCGTCCCTGCTTTCGCGCAAGCACAGAAGGAGAACGAAAGCGCGTTCGCAATTCCCGCCGCCACCTCCTACGCGGAACCGGACGGGAACAAAACAGAAATTGATGAGAATGGTGTTTCCGGTTGGAGCGATCCAAAGCAAAAAATTGTCTTTTATGGGTGGGTAGAAACGCCGGGAATTTACACTTTTGGTGTTCGAGCGAAACTGCCCACTCACGAAATATCGAACCTGAAACTCACCCTTGAGGGAAACGAGAAGACAATTACTCTTGAGGGGAGCGACAAGCCGACTGAAACGCTTTTTGGGGAGTTTACTCTAAAGCAAAAGGGCTACCACACCTTCACTTTCACCGGAGTGACAAAAACGGGCGCGACCTTCGGCGATCTCACCGCTCTTCTGATTACCGGAACGAAAAACCCTCAAAGCGCGTTTCACTTTAATCTCGAACCTCGCCGCAATGCCGCCTCGGTTCATCTCGGCTATCCCACCCGGAAAGATGCTCCGATCACCGCCTTTTACAACGAATTGACCGTGCGTGAAGACCCAATCGCCACCTATTATATGGCGTGTGGGTTTGCGCGTGGCTATTTTGGAATTCAAGTCAATAGTCCGACCGAGCGACGCATTATTTTCTCGGTATGGGACAGCGGCAAAGAAGCGGTTGACCCCGGCAAAGTCGAGGCTCAGGATCAGATTCAACTGATCGAGAAAGGCGAAGGCGTTTTCACGGATCGCTTCGGAAATGAGGGAACGGGAGGACACAGCCACCTTGTTTACAACTGGAAAAAGGGGCAAACTTACCGCTTTTATGTGACCGCACAACCGAGCGAAACCCACACGATCTACGCAGGTTATTTCTTCTTCCCGGAACGTAAAGCGTGGGGCTTGATTGCGAGGTTTCGCGCTCCTAAAGACGGCGGCTTTCTGCGTAACCTCTACTCTTTCAACGAAAATTTCGACGGCTTCAACGGACAAAAATTGCGATTCGCTGTGTTTGGTAATGGCTGGACACGGGAGGGCGCAGACGTTTGGCACGAACTGACCGAGGCACGATTCACGCATGATCCCACCGGAAAAGTACAACGCAAAGACTACGATGCCGGATTTCTCAAGGACTGCTTTTCTCTCGAAAACGGAGGATTTCGCTCTTACGGAAAGCGGAAATACGGCGACACCTTTTCACGCTCTTTCTCAAGACGCAAGCCTCCAACGGACGTGAAAGGTCTGAAATAAGTTCAGGACAGGGTCAACGGAAGCCCTCTCGCGCAAACTCAATATTTCTGCGCGGTTGGTCTGACTACAATCTCATTGACATCTACGTCAGAGGGTTA
>JACMPS010000117.1 GCA_014377395.1 Chthonomonadaceae bacterium | reverse complement strand
GGTGAGAGCGGAAACCTGCCACCCGGCGGGAGCGCGTAGCACGACTTTCCCGGTGAACGCCTCTCCCCCTCGATTGGTAGCGAAGAAAACGACTCGCTTGATTTCGTCGTGGGCAATCGTGGGGTGATCGCCCGTGTCCAGCGTCACAAAGAAAGCACCCTCCGTTGCTGACTGTGCATGAATCGGCATCACCAGCAGGGGCTTCACGAGCGTTGAGTCCGTCCACGCAATCGCATCAAGCGTGTCCGATTGCAAAGCGGAACCGGGTGTCGGCGTCGAGGGAATGTTGATTGCAGGTTGCAATGTAGACACGAGGACAGGTGCATTTTCGCCGTCAGAGACGGGTTGCAAAAAGGGCAGACCCGTCACGGCTTTTTGCGCGTTCGGATAATGTTCCGCCTCCATTTTTGCAAGCATCGCGTCAGCATCGGCGTTTGCCCGTCGCTCCTCCGCAATCGCGTTTTCAACAAGTTCGCCCTGTGCCAGTTTTCCTGCGGCATCGGCAGGAAGCGGAGCCATGTCGGGCATCTTGGGCAACACGCCAATCGTCGGGGTTTCGTCTTCATCCTGAGTGACGGAACCGGAAAGAGGTGAGCCGGAATCAGGGGCGGGCGCGGAGGCGGGCAGAACATCGGCGACAGGCGGCGTCAGTTCGTCGGCTATCGCAAGCGCGAGGTCGGAAACAAGCGGGGCGGGAGAGACGATTACCGCCTCCGAAGACACCAGTTCCGCGTCAACCGCTTCTACATCGGAAGAAGTTGGCTTAGTTGCGGATTTCGCTTCTTCTCTGTTGGCTTCGGGGATTTGTGCCTCCTGTGTTAAGGGCAGAGAAGAGGGGGCTACCGCCTCAATGGGCGTTTCGGTTTTCGGTTCACCGATCAGAACTTCGGCGATTTCCGCTTCGATGATCCGCTTTCCGATCTCAAAGGTGCGCGTCACAACTCCCTCCATAGGAATTGGGAAAGGGAAATCGGTATCGCGCAATCCGTTACCCGGAATGAGGATGTTTCCCATTGGCTTTTTCCACAATTCGGGAAGTCCACTCGCGCCCTTCAACACCCCGTAAACCGCGCCTAACGCCCCGCCGACCATTTCAGCATCGTAGCCGCAATTCACCCCCGCGCAAAGAGCTGTTCCGAAATCTCCCGTTCCGTAAAACAGACCGAGCGTAAAAAATCCGATGTTTTGCGCCACGTCCGTAAAGTTTTTAGAACCGACCTCGTTCATCACCGACTCGCGGGCTTCAAGCCAGGTGGCTCCCCGTTGCGCCGCTGCAAAAGCCGTTTTGACGGCACGAGCGGTACGGCAGGTTTTCGGGATCATCGCAAGTCCAATCGTCATCAAAATCATGGGATCGGAAAGGAAAAACGCCGCCGAAGTCACTGCAGCAAGGTACATCGCCGCCCACTCCCCATCTTCGCAGTGATCGAGCGTGGCGTCACGGTAGGCGTAAGAGGCGGCGGTTTGCGGACTACCGGGCGCGATGAGCCCCCAGAAATCGGCACGCATTGCCGCAAGAGTGCCGTGCTTAAAGGGATTGGAGTGCGCTCCGGCGGCAGGAGGCGGCAATCCGCGCTTAAGGTTCAACATCGCATATCCGAGTTCATCTTGCGAATAATCGAGATGTTCCAGCCATGCAACCGCAAGGTCTTCCGAAGTGAATTTCGCACCCTGTTGTTCCAGAACGCTCAGCCAGATCAGGGGAAAGTCAAGCGCGAGACTTGCGTTGGGTTGCCCCGGCACAGGATTGAAAAAATTTAACCGTCCCGGGATAAGTGAGCCGCGTACTCCCGCCCCCAGCGTCACCCCAATGGCTTTCCCGACCCACGCGCCCTCGATTTTGTCCCGGTAAACCGCTTCCGTCAGCGTCAACACAGCCATGTTGCTTCCTCACTCTTTCTAGTTCTCGAAAAGACTGGCGGAATTATGTCACCCTTCCGCGAAATCGTCAAGACATAAGGTAGACCGTTTTCCTGCGCTGTCGGTTTCAATCGTGTTCGGACTGCGGAAAAAGGCAGGAAAAAGAGGGTGATTTGGCGAAATCCTCTCTTGAAAATGTTCACTCAGGAAATTCTACATGATTCAGTCATTGATTTACTCACTCTTTCTCGGTCTCACCCTTTTGTTTCTCTCTCCGCAACCTTCTCTTCGATCTCCTCTTCAATCCCTACTGAAACCTGAGAAAAAGACATCGTCCTTCTCCTCTGTGCGATTATTGGGGCAAACTCCGGGTGAGTTCGCCCTGCGCCGGGAAAGAGTACGGAGAGCCGCGAAAGGTGCTTTCGTGTTTCTGGTAACGCCGCTTCACGACGAGGAAGGCGAACACGTCAGACCGCGCGGCGATAATTCGCTGGCGTATCTAACGGGGCTGGTCGAACCCGGTGCCTGTCTTGCCCTTATGCCATCTAATGACCTATCAATCGTCCAGGAAATTCTTTTCGTTGAGGAACGCCCCGCCTACAAACTGCGCTATGTGGGAGCGAAACCCGGTCTTGAAGAGCTGGCACTACAAACGGGAATCCGCCGAATCGAACCGCTTAAAAACCTCTGGACTGTTCTCGCTCCCTCATTGCAAAACGCGCGAAAAGTGGAGATTTTCGGTTCCGCAAGTCTCACTCCGCTATTCTCGGAGAACGCAGGCTTGATCGCAAAACTAAAAACAATCGCCCCACAACTTGAAATCATCGGAGGCGCGGAGAGTTTGCTCGCTCCCCTTCGCAGAATTAAATCTCCCGGCGAAATCGCCAACATTCGCACCGCAATCAAAGCCACTCTCAATGCTGAAAAATCAGCCGCCCGCCGGATTCGCCCTGGCATCCCGGAACTCACGATTGAAGGCGTTATTCTGGCGGCATTTCGGGCAAACGGTTGCACGGGTGAGGCGTTTCCCTCGATTGTCGGCGCAGGCTCCAACAGCACGGTGTTGCACCACTATTCCGATCCACGCCCCATGAGGTCAGGTGAAACGGTGGTGGTGGACATCGGGGCGGAGTTTAATCAATATGCGGCGGATGTCACCCGGACTTTTCCGGTCAATGGAAAGTTCACACCTCGACAACGCGCCATTTATGAACTGGTTCGCGAAACCCAGAGATTGTGCGAACGTGCTTTTGTTCTCGGAGAATCTACAATCAATCAACTGGACAGGCTTGCTCGTACATATCTGCGGGGTAGCTCGCTACGTTGGAAAGACGAGAGCGGCAATTCTCAGACAATGGATAAGGCATTCTGGCATGGCTTGGGGCATCTGGTAGGTCTTGACGTTCACGATGTTGGCGACAGCGGAAGAGAACCGCTTTTGCCGGGAATGGTTTTTACGATAGAGCCGGGGCTTTATCTGCCGAACGAAAACTTCGGTATTCGCATCGAAGACGATTATCTGGTGACGGAAAAGGGACTGGAAAAAATGAGCCGTGCCCTTTCATCGGACTTAAAGGAAATTGAGGCGATGATGCGCCCGGGTCGTGCTTCTCACCGAACCCGCAAGCGAAAAATGTGATACAATAGAAGTAGGAATTATATAGTTTGACTAAACGTATCAGAATAGTCAGGTATCGGTAAAAGAGCAGAGAGGCAGAGAGAAATTGACGCAAATTTTAGAGAGACCGGAAGCGGCAATGATGCAACCGGAAGCCCGTGAGATCTTCGATGTGACAATTGTTGGCGGAGGTCCCGCCGGATTGTTTGGAGCCTTTTACGCCGGATTGCGGCAAATGAAAACGAAAATTTTGGACAGTCTACCGGAACTCGGTGGACAATTGAACGCACTTTACCCGGAAAAATATGTCTATGATATGCCGGGACACCCGAAAATTTTAGCGCGTGATCTGGCGCGTGACATGATTACGCAAGCAATCCAATTCAACCCCGCCGTTTGTCTTGATGAAAAGGTGCTGGAACTCGCCTACGAACTCGACGGCACAATTCGTCTGACTACACAGCGTGATACGCACTATTCCCGAACGCTTTTGCTGGCGACGGGCGCAGGAGCCTTTGCACCCACGAAAATGGACGCGCCCGGGCTTGCCGACTTTGAGGGACGCGGCGTTTATTATTTCGTGAAGGATAAATCGTTTTTCGCGGGCAAGCGATTGCTGATCGTGGGCGGGGGTGACTCGGCACTCGATTGGGCGGTGAATTTGGAGGGGATCGCAAGTCATATCACGCTCGCACATCGCCGGGACACGTTCAGGGCGCACGAGGAAAGCGTAGACTGGCTACTCAATCGTTCGCGGGTAGAGGTTTGCCTGTGGAACGAGATCAAAAGCGTGACGGGAGACGAAACTCTCCGCACGGTCACTCTGCTGAACAACAAGACAAAAGAGGAAACAACACTCGAAGTGGACGCGGTTTTGCTGAACCTCGGCTTTAAGGCGGACATTGGTCCGATTCGAGATTGGGGCGTCGAATTGCACGGTTCCAAAAAGATTGTTGTCAACGAAACGATGCAAACAAATCTACCCGGCGTCTATGCAATTGGCGACATCACCCATCATACGGCGAAGATTGACCTGATCGCAACCGGAGTGGGGGAAGCCGCAATCGCCGTGAACTTCGCAAAGAGTGCTCTTGATCCGGGCGCGAAACTCTTTGTGCACTCCAGCAACATGACTTTGTAGTTTTCCGCTCCGTGCCTTGCGTCCGAGGGACGCCTTCGCCGGAAGTGCTTGGCAACGGTCTTTAAGACTGTTGATTTAAAATCAAAAAAGCAAGGGACGGGGAAGTTTCCCTGTCCCCCGCTTTCGTTTCTGCTGTCTTAGTCCGCAGAGGCCGCTGCACCACCGCCACCGCCCTTGCCACCCGGTCTACCTCCACCGCCGCCACTTTGTCCACCCGGTGCGCCGCCCTGTCCGCCCCCTGTGCCACCTCCATCAGCTTTTGCGATCTTGTACTTCTGGTCTTCGCTCAAACAGACAAGAAGCCCTACCACTTTATTGTTCAGTACTTCAACCTGCAAATGATATTTGTCGTTGTAATACAGCGAGATACTAACTGGACTGTATTCGGAACTTTCAGGCCAACCATAAGTCCGGTAAACATCGGCTATCGGAGAACCAAGAGTAATACCGCGACTTGTTGCCTGCCCGTTAAAGCGACCGAGTTGTAGGATGGCTTCACAACGCCCGTCTTTATTGAACAAAAATACGCTTGCTCGTTTGTCCGGGTAAACGTACACCCAGAGGTATCCACCGGAAGCCTTGAACGTGTTGTCTTGTTGCGCGTTAGCCCCGTTTAGTCCACCTCCGCCTGCATCCGCACCGCCGCCCCCACCGCCCGGGGGTGAGTATCCGCCGGGAGGTCCATAGCCACTGGGAGGACCCCCTTGTCGTCCACCACCGCCACCACCGCCGGGAGGGGAATAGCCACCGGGAGGTCCGTAACCTGAAGGCGGGCCGCCCTGTCGTCCACCGCCGCCACCGGGAGGAGAGTAACCGCCGGGAGGTCCACCTTGTTTGCCGCTACCGCCGGTTGCTCCCATTGCGTTCGCCATATCTACAAGACCGCTAATCCCGCCCGTGTATTTGCCGTTTGCGTCCATCTCATGAACAAAT
>JACMPS010000116.1 GCA_014377395.1 Chthonomonadaceae bacterium | reverse complement strand
GCTTTGCTTGAACGGCGGAATGAGTCCGGTGTTCGGATTGCTGTTTGGACTGGTTTCGCTGTTCCTCTCGCCGAAATTTCTCATTCTGGCGATTGCCTCCGGGCTGATCCTCGGCGCGACGAATGGCTCCAGTGCCTTGACTTGGCGACAATCTCAGAAGTAACCTTTTATGAATTGACGGTACTAAGGCGAAAGCCCCTTCTCATTACAAAATGAGAAGGGGCTTTTTGCGTTGTTGCTATTCGTTGTAGTCCGCTTTCCAGTTGTAATCGGATTGCCCGACTTTTTCTTTCTTCACGACTTTTCCATTCTTTTTGATCGTGCGATAGAGAACGGCTTTAATTCTGCGGGGTCCCAGTTTTTCAGAGGTAACGGTGAGATTGACTCTCTGTCCTTTCACTTTCGCTCCATAGAGTGTGGCAGTCAGGCGATTGCCCTTCACGACATAACTGAGGTAAATCGGGACGGCACTATCGTTCTTGAAGCGGAGATCGATGTGGTTCCAGGCGAGTGTCGCGTCTCTTCCAAGCGGAAGGTAGGCAATGGGGTGCGCGTGGGTTCCATACTCCAGCACTCGGACTCCCGATACCAGCACGGCATTGAACAGGGTTCCCGCCACCTGCGAAACACCGCCCCCGATCCCCGGTATTTTCTTGCCCTCGACGATCACGGGAGCCGTCAGATAGCCGTGCGCCTGAGTTCTCTCACCGAGGGTTTTGTTGATCGAGAAAACCTGTCCGGGGGGAAGAATGTTGCCATTGATCACGGAAGCCGCTAACTTGATATTGTGAGTACGCTTCTGAGAGGAGGGATTGAAGGCGGTAACGAACTGCCCTAATCGTCCGGTGATCCCCTTTGTTTTCGCCTTGAGTGCTTCAACGCTAATCTTTGCGGGTTGCTTCTCCACGACAAGGGAGAGAAGGCGATTTCCCGGTTGCGTCGCGATTTGTGAGGCAAGACGAGTCGCAGAGGCTCCCACATCTACCGTTCGTCCGCTCTGATCGGAAACAAAACGTAACGCTCCCTTTTGCTCGACGATCTTTGCATTTTGCGGATTCGCTGAGAACTGAGGGGCTAACTTCCGCAAAATTTTCTGAAATTGGAGCGCGTCCACCTTGAACTTGAGCGGAACCGACGCTTTCCCTGCGCCCCCACCCGAAGTCATGCCTTCGAGATCAAGACCGATACTGAGTTGTTTCCGGGTACGCTTGATTTTCTTCACGCCGTCCGTCAAAATTACGGTCTGGTTGAGTTTCGGGGCGAGGACACGACCCAATCGTTGCCTCATTTGTTGAACGTTCAGCCCTTTAACCGAAACCCCGGCAATTGTAGCGGGCGGCGTATTCTTCGCGACTTTCTGCTGTGCGAATGCAGGACTGAGGGCAATAATCGCCCCCGTAAGAAAAATCATTATTTTAGGGGAGGCTTGATTCAAGTGTGGATTCTCGTTTTCTGCTCCCCTGCTAAGTGCAAAGGAGCAGAAACAAGACGCAAGGGGACGGCTTCGGGTTCTCCGATTTTCGTGTTGAATTTAACACTCGCCTTACGCAAAGGCGCAAAGAGTCTAAAGAGTCAAGTGCATTCGTATTGGCTCCCCTCCCCCGGATTTTGGGGGAGGGCTGAGTGAGCGAGATCAGGATGGGGGCTGTCTTCTTGTCCTTAACAAAGTGAGTTTACGTAGCGTGAATTATAAAGTGATCGTCTTGCGAATTACCCCTGCACGTTCGTGTTTGATTTCCAGTTTCGCTTCAAGACCGGGCGTTGAGCGGATCACCCATTCCAGTTTTAAGCGATTATCGGTAGGGTCAGCGTGCCAGCCATAAGGGGAAGGGGCTTTGTAGGAACGCCCTTCCAGTTGCCCGAACTCCTGACGAATTTTTCCGTTGAGAATAACACTATCATCCGATAACAATAACTCGGCAACCACACCGCGACACGCTTTTCGCTCCAGTGCTTTTTTCGTGACATAGGTAGGAAGCCAGCCGATATTCTCCACAACAGCAAGAATACGAGTGACCACTTTTCCGTTTTCCTCTCCGAGTTTTTCGGTTTCAAGGGAAACGAGGGATAATTCCGGCGAAATAAGGGCGTGGAAAATCACCCAATCCGTGAGCGGAGCGATCTCTTTTTCGAGGAACTGCGGCGGCGGATTACGGAAGGCGTGGTACACGTCCCACCCTCCCAACTCCACTTTTCCAAGTTGAGGATGATCAAAGGCGTACCACGTAATAAAGCCTTTTCCCTCCAGTGCCGTATCCGACCAGGACAACATTTTGAGATCGTCTTCCACGTTGTGTTCGCGGTACCACTCAATAAATCGGAAACTTCCCGGCTTCGTGTTTTTGTCGAAGCCCTCGGTGAGTCCTGCCTGACGTTGCGGCGACCAGATTTCAACCGTCCACGCAAACACGCCTTGATGATCGTACATCCAATCATCGAAAACACCCGTAATCACCTCTTTCGGGTGATACTTGAAATCATGAAACACCGAAATGCTCGGATACCCCGTGAGTTCCGTCCCCTTCTGTCCAATTTTCTGGTACGTCCAGAGGTCTTCGGCGGGCATCGCGTCGTCATTTTGAGTTCCGTAAGGACGCAACAAAACACCGCTATAGGTATGAAAGGTCATCCCGCCCGTGATGTTGGAATGGGAAGAAACAAATTTCAGCAGATTGTAAACCTCCGGTTCCGAACCGGGGAAATCTCCTGCTCCCACCTGTTCCGCTTCCTGTCGCCAGTTCGCGGGGAAGTTTCGGTTGAGATCGAGACCCTCTTTGTTGCGCGGAATTGTCTGGGTCACACCGTCATAATTTTTAAGTGTTCCTTCCCATAGAACTCGGTAATAAGTTCCGCCCGTTTCGATTGGTTCTCGCCGAGTCATTAGACGCGGTTCGTCCGGGTGCGCCTTCCAGGTTCCGTTCGCGTCGGGGATCCGCATTTGCAAAACGCGCCCATCCCCGTCAACGTCTTCGAGTTGTAGCCCATCAATCGGCTCCTCGTCATAGGGGTAAGGGCGCGTGGAGGAACGCAAAAACTTCGGCTTTTCCGCGAAAAACTGTTCGGCTCCGTCGGGATTGACGCGGGGAACGATATAAAGGGTGCGCGTATCCAGCAGTCGCGTGATTTCCGGGTTTGTTTTGTACTCGGAGGTAACTTTGTGCAGGAGGTAGAGGAGGGCGGAAGACGCGGAAACTTCGGTGGCATGGATGTTCCCGTCACACCAGAAAGCAGGGCGGTCTTCGGGATTCCCTGTCAAGAAATTGGTGGCAGTGAGGCACCATACATCACGCCCCTCGTGGCTTTTGCCGATGCTTTCAATCTTTAACAGGTCAGGATAAGTCTTGCAAAGGTCATATAAAATCTCGGTCAGTTGAGCGTAAGGGTAATAGGTGTCGAATCGGAGTTCCAAATCAATTATTCTCCATTTGCGTAAGGTAACATAACTCTACCTTAATTTCGCCCGTTTCCAAATTCAATCCAGTGCTACTCGTTTATTCACAGTTTGTTCATTCACAAGAAAGCTTCGATGATGAGATTCAGACCTAAAAAAATTCCCGATGTCCGTAAAATTAAAGCCACCATTGTTTTTGTTGCGGGGCTATTGAGTGGCTTCGGCTCGGCACTCACGGGAATCGGAGCGCAAGCCACCTACTCACCCTCTTTAATCTGGATGCTAGGGTATGCGCCTGAGAAAGCCGCCGGAGTCGGGTTGCGTCTCGGCTTCTGGACGGCACTGATCGCTGTATTTTCCGCCATTTTCTTGACTCCTAATTTTCAAATGGGACTGATTTTCGAGGCGTTTCTGCTGTTTGTTGGGGCAACGATTGGGGCAATTCTCTCCTCACCCGTCAAGAAAATTCTGGCGAAAGACGGCTCTCGAACACTTGGCAAAGTGGGGGGAATCGTAGTTGCCCTCCTCACGCTTTTCCTCACGGTTCGGCAGAATCCTTTCGGCGGCACTTATGGCGTCGGGGGAAATCATTACCTTTTGCTTTTGGGATTTTCTCTACTTTCGGGGTTGATGGCGGCGTCATTTTCGATCACGCCCGCTTTTTTGCTTGTTCCCGCACTCTACTTTTTTGTCTCAATGAAAGGCGCAGAGGCAATCATCCTTTCTCTTATGGTGACTGTTTTCGCCTCGCTTCTTCCTCTTCTCGGCTATCGGGCAAAGGAGTTGACCGAGGGACGATTCAGCGAATCCGGCTTATTTGGGGGGGTACTCGGTGCAGTCTTCGGCGGTATCATTCTGGCTCATCTGCTGAAAGTCAATTCCGCGTGGAGCCTTGTTTTGTTCTCGCTTGTGGCGATGTTCCTTTCTTCGCGTGAGTTAATGTTGATGCAAAATCAAACCGTTAAATCAGAAAAGACCCCGGAAGAATGATCGCCCATAATGAGGGTAAACTTCTGTGCTTCTTCGCTTAAAAACAGACTTCCGCTTACCCCTTCTCTCCTGTCCAAAGTCGTGAGAAATGATTTTCCTGTCACGAGCAGAGCCGTTGAAAGCGCGTCTCCCTCCGTTGCACTTTCCCCGACAATTGCCGCCAGAAAATTCCCGGTTGCGGGTTCCCCGGTTGACGGATTGATGACGTGTCCGTAGCGTAATCCTCCGTGCTGAAACGATTTGTGACGTGGAGAAGAGACCGAAAGTGTGTTGTCGAGAAGAGTGCAAGAAGCGAGGAATTTCCCCTCTTCTGTCGGATGTGCGATTGCAATTTCCCACCCTTTCCGCCCATCTGCGCCCGACGAACCCATTGCGCTTACCGAACTCGTCCCCCCATGAATCAGAGCAGAAGTCACCCCCATATCCTGCAAATGTTCCGTCATTCTATCGAGTGCATAACCTTTTCCAATCGCACCCAGGTCTATTTCCATGTCTGGTTTTAGAAATCGGACTGTGGAGCGGTCTGCATCAAGTAACAGAAATTCCATACCGACTTTTGCACGGGCGATACTTAAGGCTTCTTCGGAGGGCATCTCTCCCGTTCCCTCAATGAAGCCCCAACACCGTAAAAGCGGAGCCATTGTAATGTCGAACGCACCCTCCGTCTCTTCATGCAGTTTTATCGCTCTCTTGAAAAGGGCAAAAAGTCGCGGTTCCAGCACGACAGGCTTTGTGTAGGCGTGTCGGTTGATCTGTGAAATGTCGCTTTCTTCGCGGTAAAAACTGAGTTGACGTTCCAGTCGCTCCAGTTCCTCGAACGCCGCTTCTCCCACCCCTTGAAGATAAGCGGCGTCTTTTCCGTTCAGTACCATTTCCCAGCGTGTCCCCATCGCATATTTTGCCAGTCGAAACTGCTCCAACTTGTTCTCCTTTGTAGAAACAGAAGTAATCACGCTACGTCCTCGTCCACAGGACTATCGGCTTATCCGCCATCGGCGAATTTATTTCGCCGGAATTGGCTGTATTTTCCCCGTAGCAAGTGACAAAAAAGAGGAGCCAATCGGCTCCTCTCTTCCTATTCTGCGCTTTTGCACTTACAGCAAAAAGACAAATTAACCTTTGTATTTGCGGGTCGCGGGGTCGAAGGTAAAGGTCTTCGACTGGCGATACGCCAGCTCCGCAAGGGAAATCATGACTTGGACACGGACTGCAATGTCAATGTTGCAGTTCGGTTCCTTACCATCACGGATACAACTGATCCAGTTGGACTCGTGGATTGCGATGTCTTCTCCGGTGCCGTTATTTTGCTCGGTGACTTCTTCCGCTTCGTCTGCATAGGATCGCTCAGGAACAAGTTTAACGGAGTTTCCGCCGAAGTAAAGCGTTCCCTTTAATCCACGGATCGTGTCTTGCCAGCCCTGCTCGTTGATCGTAGAAGACATTGCCATCAGAGAACGATCCGCAAAGTCCACCTGAATATTGGTGAAATCAGGAACTTCACGATCAGGACGATCCGGGTGATACGGGTTGATCTTCTGAACATAGAGACCGCCACCGGAAGAAACACGCAACGGAAATCCGTCAAGCCCCGTCGTTGGAAGTGCCATCGCAATAAAGAGCGGATGCAATCGATGTGGGAACAAGTCGCCGACTAGCCCGGAACCGTAGTCCCAGAATTTGCGCCAGTGGAAAAAGCGATCCGGGTCCCAATCTTTCGGCCCGCGTCCCTTGCGGAAAGTTTCCCAATCCACATGAGCATCGCCGGTTGCGGTCGGACCCGCGTCAGTGTCATAACGTCCGTAGGTATCCCATTCGCCGCCGACGCCCTTTGCCCACTGCTTATTGTTGCCCGTATTTCTCATGTATGAGCCTTGTCCGACAACAACCGGTCCGATTTTGCCTTCACGAACCATACGAGCCGCAATGTGCCACTTTTGATCGGTGCAACCCTGCGATCCTACCTGCAATTTGAGTTTCGTTTTCTTCACGGCGTCATGGATGCGAAAGGCTTCTTCAATCGTCTTACACATAGGTTTTTCAACATAGACGTGCTTGCCCGCTTCAAGCGCAGAAACAGCTACATCCGTGTGCCAGTTGTCCGAAGTGGCAACGACAACCGCGTCAATATCCTTTGACTCCAGAAATTTACGATAATCCTTGTAAAGGCGATTGTCCGCAACTTTCGTCGTCTCCTGTGCTTTCTTCAGGTTTCGTCCGTAAAGGTCACAAAGGGCAACCTGCACCGTGTTGTTCTTTTGAGCATTCTCATAAAGAAGACGGCAGTGCGCTCCGTAGCCCTGAACCCCTACTCCGACATGACCAATATTAATTCGGTCATTGGCACCGATGATATTTCTTAGTCCTGCGGCAGTTGATGGGAGGTAACTCAATGTGCTGACCGCAACACCTGCCACCGCAGTAGTCGCGGATTTCTGCAAAAATTCCCGGCGCGTTGCGCCCGTTTCGTTCTCTGACTCACTCATGTCTTGACAGCTCCTTTGCGAAATAAACAATCTTAGAGTGTTAAGTGTTAGGGATTAAGTGTTGAGTTCAAGACCCCTTCTCAAACTCAACATCTGATCCCTATTAACTGTCACTTTTCTAAATCTCAAACCACTCTTTCTGAAAAGTGATCTTTGTTCCGGTAGTAACGGCTTCGTTGGCTTTCGCCGCAATAACCGTTGCCTGATAGCCTTCTTTTGCACCAACTTCTGGCTTCACGCCCGTGCGAACCCCGTCCAGAAACACGTCTACTGACTGATAAAGCGACGTGTGCGAAACATCGGTACCTACCTCGCCGGGTTGCTTGCCCAGCGCAAGTTGCTTTGTCGCATCGGCAACAAGAGCGATTCCGGTTGCGGTTTTGATTCCACTTCCGGCTTGCGGGTTGCCGATTTGCAGTTCGTCTTTTCGAGCGAACACTTCCCAACCAAGCAACTCAGAATCCGATTCCTTAAACATCCACGCCCGTTGATCTCTCAACATAATCGCGCAGGACGAACCGAAAAACGTTTCGTAGGAGCCGTCAAAAGAGTTAGTTAGCGTAGCGTCATAGCTGTAACTGACATTGTTCGGAAATTCAAGTGTACAATTTACGGTGTCCGCGACATCACGCCCGTCTTTGTAGAGAAGGTTTCCGCCATAACCCGTCACGGCAACAGGCATAGACTTCATAAACCATGCGGCGGTATCAAGCTGATGAATTCCAATCTCACCGATCAGCCCCAGTGAAGTCGCTTTGGAAAGACGCCAGTTAAGTTCTTTCATACGGTCATCATCGGGCCAGGACTGCTTCCACGTAGTTTTGTTGTGATACTGAGCGCGTCCCGAAGCAACCGTGCCGAGCGCACCCCCTCGTACAAACTTGAGGACGTGAATGTTTTGCAGATTAGAACGCATTTGCAGACCGGGCATGAAAATCGTTTTCGCCTCAAGTCCCGCTTTTGCAATGGCTTTCGCGTCTTCGAGATTAGAAGCCAACGGAGCCTCACAATAGACGTGTTTTCCTGCCGCCAGTGCATCAATCACAATTTGTTTGTGCTTATGAGAAGGCGTTGCAACGAAAACAGCAACAACTGCCGGATCACTCAGCACAACTTTGTAATCCTCAACGAATTTTGCATCGGGAGCAATTGCTTTTGACTTTTTGAGAAAGTTTTCCGCTGTGTAGGTGTCACAGATATATTTAGGCTTGCTTCCTGCTTTCGCTAAAGAAGTCAGAATTTCCTGCCCCTGTTTTCCAAGTCCGATGACCGCACAACTCACCGAGGCTTTAGGTGCATCGTCTTTGGGCGTGTCCGCCAACAACTCAGAAGCACCTTGCGCCATTGCTAAGGTCATACCGATTGCCGCACTATCTTTCAAGAAATCTCGTCTGTTCATTTCGTCCTGTCTTACTCTGTATCAGATACGTCGGTTTCCCGCCGCAGTAGAATTAGTTTACCGTAATTCCCGGCAAATTGTTTGTCTGTATGCAAACTAACGCAAAGATTGAAAGCGGTAATTGGAGTCTCATTGCATCTCATTACCATTACTTACTCGGGATAGACAAGAGTTCCCCCTAAATGCCCCGTGACGACCACGCAGATAAAAATGAAAAGTGCCAACCCCAGGTAGGCAGAAGGAAGCGTTTCGCGCCCCCGCAATCTGCCTCTCGTCCTCAGTGCCGCAAACATAAGGAGAGAAGAGGAGACGCCCATAAGCAGGTGGACCAGCAAATTAAGATTTTGCGTAAGGGCGGCGATTGAAATTCCGCCGTAATTGAAATGCCACGCCAGCAAGCCCGTCACTACCGTAAAGGGCGAGAAAAGTGTCGCGATCCACAGGTTGAGGTATCCGGCTTCCAGCATCGCCGGGTTGCGCTTTTTCGAGCCGAACAAATCAAACAGGAATCCAATCACGAAAAGTGCCAGAGGGAAATGTACGAGTACCGGGTGTTGCGCGTGCCTCGGCAAAACAAGTTTCACAAGTGCATTGCGTTCGCTTGGCTGTTCTGTTTTCACAGAAACTACCGATTTCACAACCACAGGAATGATCTTGGGTTTGCTGGTTGCGTCACCGGGCAAGGTGTCCTGCTCAAACTCGTAAGCGTTTGTGGCACCGTCTCCGTCAGCATCTTTTTCTGCAACCTGTTTCAGTATGGCTTCGGTCAGTTTTTTTTCGGGAGTTGCGTCAACAAGCGGCTTGAGTTGCAAACCATAGGGGTT
Source organism: Chthonomonadaceae bacterium (assembly GCA_014377395.1). Taxonomy (GTDB): domain Bacteria; phylum Armatimonadota; class Chthonomonadetes; order Chthonomonadales; family Chthonomonadaceae; genus JACMPS01. Next base: position 3,604 of record JACMPS010000116.1, on the reverse strand, counting down.
GAGTTTGGGAGGCGCACCCAGATGACAGAGGTTGCATCCGGCAGAGGCGATTTTGCCACCCGTTTTCATCAGTCCTGCCTGCATCACGACTTCAGCGAACTCCGGCTTGGCAAATGCATTTGTCGAAAGGAGACAAGACAAGATCATCAAGATTGTAATCAAGGAAAAGCGAGATTGGGGCATAATTATTTCTAAAACCGAAAAGTAAATGATACACAAATTAGTTATATTCTACAGTTGGGTATGACCGTTGAAGAGGGGATAAGTTACGACAATCTCTCCACAAGATTCTACATTTTTTTGATGCGTGAAGTTTGCACCGATGAAATAGGCTTCTGTGGAGAGATTCGGGGTGAAAAAAAGATCAATTACCGGGAGATACGACGTGCTCCCACTAATCGCTGGCTGTAGTAGCCTGAGTTCAGGGTATCCGTGCGAACTCCACCAGAGCGACGTGAGGAAGCGTGAACAAAACGCCCGTCACCGATATACATTCCGACGTGAGAAATGCCGGGAGTCACGGTGTGAAAGAAAACAAGATCGCCCTCTTTGAGTTCCGATTTCGTGACGGCGTGACCGTAGGTGAACTGAGACCGTGCCGAGTGCGGAAGAGAAATTCCTCGTTGTGAATAAAGATATGCCGTGAATCCTGAGCAATCAAACCCGCCTCGGCTTGCGCCGCCCCAGCGATAAGGAGTGCCTCGGAAGGAAAGCCCCGACCGTACAATCGCCGTGTTTTCGGAAGCACTTTCCTCATCATATTCCGGCTTTGCAATCTCGGCGACCTGTACCGCTTTTTTCTTGAGGTGCTTTGCTGGCTTCGAGGTTTTGACCGCGACTTTTTCGGTCTCGGCTTTTTTCAGTTTGAGTTTTCTTTGCTTCTCCGCTTTTGCGAGTTTCGTCAATTTTTCCGTCGCTTTTTTCGCGGCTAATTTTTTAGCGGTGCGTTTGGCTTCGGAACTCTTCGCTACTTTCTTAGCCTGTGTTTTCTCGGAATGAAAGGCTTCTTTCTGAACTTTTTTCGGACTTGCTACGCTCAGGAAATCCATTCGCACCCAGCCACTTTTGCCGTTTGCAAGAGCGATTTGTGCCCAACCGTCCCGCTTTGCTGTTACCGTGACCGATTTCCCTTTGTCCAATCGAGTGAGCAAATCACGCTCGGTGTCGGGCCCTACTCGCACGGAAACCTCATCGCCTTTGATCGTGGCACGTCGGTGCATCGTTTCTTTTGTGGCGACGTGCTTGATTTTTTTGACTTTTTTTGTGGTTTCGGTGTGGGATTCGTGGCGCTTTTTCGAGGAGGGTTCTTCGTGGTGAGTGGTGGCTTTTTGTTTTTTGTGAGGATGAGGAATCACGATTTTCGTATGATTGCGGATCGAGTCGGGGTTTTTAAAATCGTTGGCATCTACGAGTTGTTGAACGGAAACATGGTATTTCCGTGCAATGGAAAAAAGGGTTTCACCGTCTCTGTAAGTGTGGACGGTTTTCCCGGAGGGGAGAGCAACGGCTAACACTGAAGCAGTGCAGAGGGCGAGCGTAGCAATGACGCCTCGCAGGGTTCGAGACAAACTGAGATTGGGCATCCCGGTTTCCTTCCTGAGTGGTGATTTGGGTTGGTTTTGGGGGAACCGACAATTCACGACGATTCCAAAAGGGAGGACTGATGAGTCCGAAAAGTCTGCCTGAAACGAGGGTGAACGTACACATCAAGGGGAAACGCACCACAACAGCGGACAAAAGGAGTCTATCAGAAACGATTTTTTGTTTCAAGCCCCCGTATGTCTACCTGTGAAAAATTTCCCGATCTAAATTCCCATCGCGTCGTGGTCAACAAGCCAGATATTGCTCCCGTTTGTTAAATTTACAAGAGAGGCAGGGAAGCGACTTTCTCCTTCTTCCAGATCGAGAATCGCTTCGAGGGAGACACTTTTGTCCTGCCCGGAAATGAGGAAAATCACGTCTTTTGCGTTGTTGAGAACTGGGAAAGTGAGAGTGAGACGCGGTACGAATGGCTCCAGACCGGGTTCGGAGGCGATCACGCTCCGCTCCGTTTCTTCAAGTGAGGCTTTACCGGGGAAAAGGCTGGCGGTGTGTCCGTCGGAACCCATGCCGAGCATAATTAAATCAAAGCGCGGAAACTCGCCCTTCTCCACCCCAAAAAACTTGTTGAGACTTTCCTCATAGTCGTTAGCCGTCTTTTCAGGCTCGATTTCGCCTTTCATACGAAAGACGTTTTCAGGCGGGACAGGCACGAGGTCGAGTAATGCGGTTTTCGCCATTGCATAGTTACTATTTTCGTGGACAGGCGGAACGCATCGCTCATCCCCAAAAAAGAGGAACACCCGGCTCCAATCCACTGCACTTTTGTAGGGTTCGGTGGAGAGTTGTTCGTAAAGTGCTTTCGGCGTGGAACCTCCCGCAAGTGCCACCGTGAACCGCTCCCCTGCCAGATGACTCAGGGCGACAAACCGAAGGGCGGCATCTCGAGTGATCGCCTCCATTCCCTCCAAGACCACAACTTCACGCATTTTTGTTTTCCTTTTCCCTGACTATCCTGAATATTCTTGAGAAAAGAGTACCCTCCTCTTTTGATTCATTGCAACTTCTTTGAGAGGTATGTGTCGAAATCAGACAGGATTGAATTTCAACTGGGAGAACTTTTCACGTTATGAAATTGGCTCGAAAGACCACGGTGCTTTTTTCCTTGCTCTTGCCTGTTGCCAGTCTTGCCGCACTTGCACTCGGCGACAACGGCAAATCTGCGAGGAAGAAAACTCCTCTTGCAAAGCCCGTGTCTACAGGCATTGCAAAGGTGAGTTATCGCGAGGAGATCGAACCTTTTCTGAAAGCGAACTGCGGCGGTTGTCATACCTCCGCAAAGAAAACTTCCGGTTTTAGCGTCGAAGCGACAGGTGAACTTTTTGCCGGGGGCAAAAAGTTTGGAGCGAAAGTCGTTCTTCCCGGCAAACCGACCAAGAGTGTCATTGTTCAGTACTTACGTGGCAAACTCCAGCCGCGAATGCCGCTTGGTGGAGCCGCCGTTTCCGAAAAGCAGATCAAACTCGTTGAGAATTGGATTACGCAGGGAGCGAAGATTGATGCCCCGGTTCTCGGCTATCCCTACCTCAAGCCTACGCTCCCGAAACTTCCGACCGTTAAAAATGCGGCATGGGTGAAAAACCCGATTGATCAATTTGCCCTCGCAAAAATGGAAGCGAGCAGTCTTACTCCATCATCTCCCGCCTCGAAAGTCGCGCTTTTGCGTCGCGTGTATGCCGACCTGATCGGTTTGCCCCCCACCCCCAATGAAACCACCGCTTTTCTCCTGGACAAATCCCCGGAAGCCTACTCGAAAGTTGTGGATCGCTTGTTGAATGATCTCCGCTACGGGGAGCGTTGGGCAAGGCACTGGCTTGATCTGGTGCGCTTTTCCGAGACACACGGCTTTGAGAATGACGGGGTACGCCCCCGAATGTGGCGGTATCGTGATTACGTCATCCACGCACTTAATTCCGACAAACCCTATGATCGCTTCTTAAAAGAGCAACTCGCCGGAGACGAACTTTACCCCGACAACGCGGATGCCCTGATTGCGACCGGGTAT
>JACMPS010000115.1 GCA_014377395.1 Chthonomonadaceae bacterium | reverse complement strand
GATTCAGATTATCGCTCGATTGATCGAAGGGCAATTTCCGAACTATCAGCGCGTCATTCCGAATGATCATCAGAAACGGCTGACCATTCCCGTCTCTGAGTTGCAACGCGCCGTGCGCCGTGCCTCAATTGTAGCGCGTGAAAACGCAAACCGCATCATTGTTCGCACTGACGATGACAAACTTGTGCTGACCGCCGAAAGTCAAATTGTCGGCAATGCCCGCGAGGAAGTCCCGATTACCCGTGAAGGTGACGACGTGGAGATTGCCTTCAATGCCCGCTATCTTTTGGACTTGCTGGATGTAATGGACACCGAATTCCTGCATCTAGAGTTGACCGAGGCACTCAAGCCCGGTATCGTGCGCCCTGTCATCAATGCAAAAACCGAAGAAGAGGCGGCAGATGGAGGGTCAACTCTGGTGCCGGATTACCTCTGTGTGCTGATGCCTATGCAAATCGTTTAATCTCGATTTCTCATCGCATCAAACTGAAAAAAGAGAGAGCGTCCGAGATTTTAGTCTCGGACGCCCTTCTGATTGCAAGAGAATAAGCGCATCACTCTTATTCCTCCCCCTTATGCAAGGGGGAGGTTAGGAGGGGGTTGAAAAATTCTCTGTTTTTGTCTTCAGGACTATCGGCGTAGCCGCCCTCGGCGAATTTATTCCGCCGGATTTGATTCTGCCTCTACCGTTCCTTCCAATTTCAGCCGTCCTCGAATTTCGCGGTTGCCCCCTTTGTCCCGCCGTTAACTATCGAGCTTCGCCGCGTAAGTCGTGGCGATGTCATACGCGGCAACCAGCAAAAACTTGGCGGTGTAATCGTTCGCGGGTTCATTCGCGATGTAATCGCCAACTGAGTCCTGATAAACGCTCAAAGCCCTGAGTTCTTGAGGATCGGTCGGCAAAGTTTGCATGGGGACACCGTATTCGAGGCTGTCGAGTTCGATAGCGTTTCCTTTATAAAGAGCGTAATTCGCAGGACCCCCGATAATCGCTCCCGTGAGTTCAATCGCCTTTAGGTTTGCAATTTGGTGGTGAGGGTTAAGAGCATAGCGGGTTCCACTCCCGATCAGACAACAGATTCCGAAAGGATTGCAACCGAGAACGAAATCTCGTTGTCGCTTGGCAAGCGTCAAATACTCCTCATTTTTCGTCAGCAGACCGTATCCCCTGCAAACCATTGCCGCCCCCGCCGCCGCTTCTGCAGTTCCCCAGATGTAGGGAGTGCCCAGAGTATAGGGGTTGGAAGAATAACGGCGTACTGCTTCGGCGTCCTCTTTCAGATACTCCAGAAGACGCGCTTTGTCCTTTTTCGCCACATGAGGATAAAGCGCGAAATGCGCTAAGGCATGGCTGTTGTAAACGCTTGCTTCCCGCCCGGAAGCACCTGCCAGAAGCGAAAACTCAATTGCCTGCGTTAGATAGTCCTGCTTTCCGGTTGCCTCGAAAAGCCGAACCGCCGCCCATTCCATATCGTCTGCCCACGATGTTTCAGGGTAGAAGTCGGCAGGTTTCGTCGTGAGAACCCCCTTATTTTTCAGTCCGAGAGCGTAAACGGTTTCGGCGGATTTAAGACACTTCGCCGCAAAAGCACGATCATAAGGCTTGTAGAGCAGAGCGGAGAGAGCGAAAGAGGCGGCAGTACGTCCTGCAAGATTGGCTCCCACTCCGAAAAGCACCGGGCGAGGTTTCCACTTACTGTTTTTGTTGGGGTTGTCGTCTTCGGGAAGCCGCCACAACTCATGATCGCTTGCGTCTCCCACCTGATAATAAAACTCATCGGGAGTCGGGTGCATTTTGTGAAGCCAGTCAAGTCCGACTTTCGCATGAGCGAGCAACTCCGGCAGTTGTCCCCCTTTTTTGCGGTGAGGAAAGGCTTCACTGTACCGCAAAAAACTGGTTAGCATCAAGGCGGTGACATAACTTGTTGTCTCAACGAATTTCAGATAGTCGCCTGCGTCGTGCCAGCCCCCCGTTGCGTCAATTTTCTGCCCATCACGCGGTCCACCAAGTGCAATTCCGTCGTCGAGGTGGCAGGGTCCATGTGCGGCAGGGGTGTACTCGCCACAGGATTGTGTCTCGAAATACTGAAGCATGAGAGGCACTAAACGGGTATACACATTTCTCCCGATTGAGAACGGTTCCGACTGTCGTCCGTCTCCTAGCCGCAACCGATAACGTCCCTCACGATCAAATGAATCAAAGTCGGCGTGATAGTGAATCAGAGACGACCCTGTAGATTTACTGGAACTTGAAT
>JACMPS010000114.1 GCA_014377395.1 Chthonomonadaceae bacterium | reverse complement strand
TGTCTTCAAGTGGATGCGACAATTCCGAACTTTTTAATCCAGGAACATCTCACCATTGCACTTGGCGAGGGCTACTTGAAAGAACCAATTGTCCTGAAAAATGGCTACGTGGAGGTTCCCACTCGTCCCGGCATCGGCTACGAACTCGACGAGGAATGGATTTCCGCGCACCCGCTCGGTGCTCTGCAGGACGTGGGACGGTGGTTTCATGAAGACGATGGCTCGATGGCGGACTGGTAATTCAGGTGAGGAGAGGAAAGAGACGCCGCCAACGTCTCTTTCCTTTGAGCGGAGGCACGTCATCCCTCCTGTTGAGCGGGTGGAAGAGGGTCACTCTCCAGTCGGATGGGAATTTCCGGGACAGGGTATCGCTTGCCAACTTCCGCCGTTTCAGGATACTCCGGGTGATGGTTCTCGCGTACATAAGACCAGTATTGCCCATGTTCAGATTTAAACCTTGTACCCCTCTTTCCAAAACTCACGTCTGCCCTCACAAGTGCAAGCAGACGCGCCTCCGGGTCGCAATCCCCATAGCGGCAGGTCGAAAAGCTGTCGAGGGGAACAGGCTGTACCGAAACTCGCTCACACCAGACGCACCACCAATCATGCGAGTCACCGGGATGGCTACCTGTTGCAAGTTGCCCATGAAGCAGACCGATTTTTTGCCAAACGCGGGTTGCCTCGTCCGGGTCGGTTTTTTCAAGCGCATAATGTTCTTCCCAGAGCGTTTTAAGTTGACGCTCAATCTCCGCGAACGCTTCGCTCTTGCGAAACTCAGAGTTGTAACCGGGCATCAGAATCTCCCTTTTTTGTCGTATCTCACGAATAAAGACGAGGACTATCCCGGAAACGTCTTTTTATTTCTCCCTTTAGACTAAGTGTGAGACGGGGATGCTTCGCTTTTCGTCCTCTGTTCATTCACCGATTTGCATTTTTCCCCTCGCTTATTCCTCGTCTCGCTCTTTCTCACTTTTCGGGTATCATAGTCAGGGGCGACGAAGGGGTTTCGTCACCCGTTTTTTCCGTTTTAGACTTATCTCGAAGGTTTACGTTGATGACAGACTTACGTTCTCGTTTTACGCCTCTCCCCTTCGCTGAAGAGCGTTGGGAGATTTTCGCCGAGTCGGTACGCACCGATTACGACGCATTTTTCGATGCGCCGGGTCCTATTGTCGGCGCACGCGCTCCCGGACGCCTCGATATTATGGGCGGGGTCGCGGATTATTCCGGCTCGATTGTGTTGGAGATGCCGCTCTCCGAAGCCGCCTACTGTGCGTGGCAATGGCGGGAAGATCGCTTGATTCGTGTGCAAAGCCTGAACGCACAGGAGGACGGTTTCGACGCAATTGTCGAAATTCCGCTCTCTGATTTAGTGGATGAAGACAACTACATTCTCACGCCTGAGGAGGTGCGTCGTCGTCTTAACAGCGATCCGGCAAAAAAGTGGGCGGCTTATGTGGTGGGTTGCTACTATGTAATGCTTCAGGCATATGGCAAAATCTCGCAGGGCAAAGCCGACAATCGTTTAGGAGACCTCGGAGCCAACATTCTCATCTCCTCCGAAGTGCCGATAGGGGCGGGCGTCTCCTCGTCTGCCGCCCTTGAAGTCGCCACGATGTGCGCTCTCTCCGAAGCCGCCGGGATTCATCCTTCCGAACTGACGCTTGCGGCGTGGTGCCAGAAGGTTGAAAACATGATCGTCGGTGCGCCCTGCGGCATCATGGATCAGGTGACTTCCGCGTTGGGACGCGAAAACGCTCTACTCGTATTACAGTGTCAGCCACATACTCTGCTTGGTCATCAGATTGTGCCGAAGGGTTGGAAATTTATCGGGCTGGACTCACGGGTCAAACACTCCGTCGGTGGCACGGCTTACACAAAGGCACGAGTGGGAGCCTTCATGGGCTTAAAAGTGATTCAGTTGGAAAGCGGCGGCAAGTTGCTTCACAATTATCTGTGTCGTATGTCGGTGCAGGAGTTTCAGACCTACAAAGAAATGATTCCCACGAGTATTACAGGGCTTGAATATAACGAACTTTTCGGGCGTCTCCCGGACATCGTCACCCGCGTTAATCCGTCGGAAACCTACCGTCCACGAGATTGTGCGGAGCATCCTATTCTTGAAAACGAGCGCGTGAAAGAGTTTGTCGGATTGATGAGCCTTGCGGATTTTCGGCGAGAAGAGCGGCAAATGTTCCGCACTACCGACCCCGACGGCAACAATGATGAGGGCGACCCGGACACGCAATTGATGAAGGAACTCGGTCAACTGATGTATGAGGCACACGCTTCCTACTCACAACGTCTTGATTTAGGTTCCCCCGAAACGGATTTGCTGGTGCATCTCATTCAGGAGCGGGGCGTAGAGCGAGGGCTTTACGGCGCAAAGATTACCGGAGGTGGTTCGGGCGGAACCGTCGCCGTCTTTCTCGCGGACACGGAAGACGCACACCTCGCCCTCTCCGAAGTCTGTGACGAATACGAAAAGCAGATCGGGGTTGCGCCCTACGCTTTTGTCGGGAGCGGCCCCGGTGCGTTGGAGTTCGGTGCAAAATACATCACGCGGGGCTAGAAAACAAATTTCCTCAAAAGGGCGTTGAAAAGTAAATTTGGCGTATTCGCCGCAAGAATGAATTCCGCGCCCCGTGTCCTGCGGACACACTAATTGTCAGATTTCGCTCTGAACAAAGACTTCTTCAACAACTTCTTAGAGGTTGTCCGGGGAATAAATTCCCCG
>JACMPS010000113.1 GCA_014377395.1 Chthonomonadaceae bacterium | reverse complement strand
GGTGGACTTGGTGCTTTTGTAGCCGGGGAATTCATTCCCCGGACTCCCTCTCAATGCTCCTGAATTCCAACCCCCTCCTAACCTCCCCTTTTCGTAAGGGGGAGGAAAAGGATTGGTACATCCTCTCTTCTTCCCGGCGTAGAAAGAGGTAAACGGTTGAACGATCTCCTGCATTTGCTCCCCTCTCCCTAGTCCGTCTCAGCGGACGGCAGGGAGAGGGGCTGGGGGTGAGGGCATCTACCTTCCCCTCCACAAGACGCGCTCAATCTCAACCTTTCTCCTCGTTCCCTGCTCGCTTGCCGACAAATCCCCCCTGTTTTACGTAAAGGAAAGGCAGGAGAAGACTCCCTGCTTCTCGAAACGCACACCCTTCAGGAGACACCATGAACTCAGCCTCACGAGCGTTGCGCCGCACAATGGCACCGCTCACGCTCACCCTGCTCGTCACAGGCGCGGCACACGCACAAAACACGAGCCTTCTCACGCTTCCTACCGAAAAGCCAATCAAAGGCATGAGTTGGGCAAGCCTTTCTCCCGACGCAAAAACTGTTGCCTTTACCTATGGCGGAGACATCTGGACAGTCGCTTCCGACGGAGGAGTCGCCACACGCCTTACCGTGCATGAAGCCGTAGACGCTCTGTCTCGTTGGTCGCCGGACGGCAAGTTTATCGCCTACTCAAGCCTTCGCAACGGCAACTACGACATTTATCTGGTTCCTGCACAGGGCGGGCAATCCCGACAGGTCACTTCCGCTTCCTCGAACGACTGGATTGATGACTGGTCGCCGGACGGCAAAAAACTGCTTTTTTATTCTCAGCGTGACACCAAGACTTTTGCTCTTTTCACGATAGACCTGCTCACCAAAGCCGTCAAAAAAGTGGCGGATGACACCGAGGCATTGCGGTTTGCGGCGTGGTCTCCCGACGGCAATTCAATCGCCTATTCCCGCGCCGGTCAACCTTGGTGGCGTCCCTGGTATAAGGGAACCGTTGCGGCACAAACCGTCGTGAAGAACCTGGAAACCGGGAAAGTCAAAACCCTCTACAAGAACAACTTGCAACAACTCTGGCCCTTATGGAGCGGTGACAGCAAGTCTGTTTACGTCACGATGCTGGCAGGGAATAACACCCCCAACCTTTTCCGCTTGCCTTCGACGGGTGGCTCTCCGGTTCAACTCACGCGCCACACAAAGGACGCCGTGCGCTGGCCCTCCATCTCCCGCAACGGATCGGCTATCGTCTACACGCTTGACGGCGATCTTTACCTCACCGACACGAAAACAGGAACCTCTAAACAGATTAGTGTGATCGCTCGTACCGATGACAAAATCAATAACCAGGAGCGGCAAGTCCTTACGAATGGCGTTGCGGAGTCCGAGCCTTCCCCCGATGGCAAGCAGGTTGCGTTCGTCCTCAAAGGGGAACTCTGGCTTGTCCCCACAGGCAACAATCCCAACAATGACACTAAACGGCTGACGGATGAACCCGGCAACGACAACGATATTGTCTGGTCTCCTGACGGCAAAAAGATCGCGTTTGTCTCGGATAGAGGCAACCAACCCGACCTTTATTTGATGGACGTGGCGACGAAAACCGTCTCTCGATTGACGAATGACATTGCGGCAGAAACCGCCCCACAGTTTTCTCCTGATGGTAAATGGGTTTCCTTTGCAAAGGCGGGCAGTACGGCAGGTCTCTACGCAGTCCCGGCGGCGGGTGGCACAGCGAAACTCCTCGCGGCAGGCAACGGCAACAACAATTTCGGCGTGGGAATTTCCTCTCATGCGTGGTCTCCCGACTCGAAATTTGTGGCGTTTACACGCATGGATCGCTACGAGAACACCGATGTCTGGCTACTCAATGTTTCGGTGGACAAGTCAACGGCGGTCAATGTTTCCAAACACCCGGAAGGCAATGAGAATCCTCAGTTCACCAAAGACGGCAACACGCTCTTCTTCATTTCCGGGCGCAACGGCGGCGGTCTTTACTCCGTTCCCTTGCAGGAGCCTGACGATCAGGTAGACGAAAAAGATGCGGACGGTAAGCCAAAGCCAAAGCCCGATCACTCGAAAGATGTGAAGGTGGACTTTGACGACATTTCGTTGCGAGCCAAACTGATCTCCGCCGGAGTGAGCGATTATTCCCCTACCCCCGACTCCAAATTAGTGGTGCTTCGGCAGGGCGCGGGCTTTTTCTCGGTGCCGCTTGCGGGGGGAACCGTCACTCCCATTGCCGCAACAGAACCGGGTGGCAATATCCGCGTGACTTCCGACAGCACGAAGTTCTACTACATCGGGGCAGGCGGAACCATTCGCTCGTTGCCCGTTGTGGGGGGCGCACCAACCACCGTTGCGTTCTCTGCGATCTATACGTTTGATCGCAAATTGCAGTATCAGCAAGCGTTCAATGAGTTCTATCGCCGATATGGACAGGCGTTTTACGATGCCACCATGCACGGAACTGACTGGAAACAACTGAGGGATCAGTTTGAGCCGCAACTTTCAGGAGCAGGGACACCCGAAGAATTTGCGAACATTCTCTCCGAAATGGTTGGTGCTGTAAACGGTTCTCACTCCGAGATTTCCCCGGCGTCAAAAGTGGGCGGTCCGCAGACAGCGACACTGGGACTGTTCTACGATGAGACCTACACGGGTCCCGGACTGAAGGTGAAGGGCGTGATGCCGAAAGGTCCCGCCGACAAACCCTCCACGAAAGTGAAGCCCGGTGACTATCTTCTCGCGATTGATGGCACCGACATCAAAGGGCTGACGGAAGATTATTACTCGCTTTTGCTGGACAAAGCCGCAAAGCCAATCGAAATCACGGTGAACTCGAAGCCTGCGAAAGACGGCGCACGCACCTTTAAGATCAAGCCGATCACCACAGCAGAATGGGGCGAATTGGAGTATGAGCGCATGGTGCGGGACAACCGTGCGCGGGTGGACAAACTCTCCGGGGGCAAGCTGGCTTATCTCCATATCAGAGCGATGAACGGACCTTCTCTACAGCGTTTTAATCGTGAATTT
>JACMPS010000112.1 GCA_014377395.1 Chthonomonadaceae bacterium | reverse complement strand
GGCAAATCGTTTCGCAACGAGATCACGCCGCGCAACTTCCTGTTCCGAGTGCGTGAACTGGAGCAAATGGAAATCGAGTATTTTGTGCGTCCCGGCGAAGACGAAAAAATTCATGACGAATGGATCGAAGATCACCTCAATTGGTGGGTGGACTCGGTGGGTCTGGATCGTGCAAAACTGCAACTCTTTGAGCATCCGAAAGAAAAACTCTCGCACTACTCAAAGCGCACCGTAGACATTCTCTACCAATATCCGACACTCGGCTTCGATGAACTTGAAGGAATCGCAAACCGCACCGATTGGGACTTAGGGTCTCACTCGCGGGATCAGGATAAATTGCCGCTCTCGGAGAATACGCGAAACCGAGCCATGAAAAACGAGCATAGCACGGAGCGACTGACTTATTTCGATCAGCCGAACAATCAGCACATCGTTCCCTTTGTCATCGAACCGGCGGCGGGTGTGGATCGCGGCGTCCTTGCGGCTCTCTGTGAGGCTTACGAAGAAGAGGCATTGGAGGGAGGGGAGACCCGCGTTGTATTGCGCTTAAAGCCCGCCCTCTCTCCGATCAAAGTGGCGATTTTGCCCCTCAAAAAGAACAATGATGAAATCGTTTCAACGGCGAAAGCGATCAAAAAACTCTTTCTGACGGCGGGAGAGATGCGGGCGGTCTATGACGACACGGCGGGGATCGGCAAACTCTATCGGCGACAGGACGAGATTGGAACGCCGTTTTGCGTGACTGTTGACTTTGATACTTTGGGGCAGGGGCGAGACGGGGATGTCTCGCTTAAAGACACCGTGACCATTCGTGACCGTGACACAATGACGCAGGAACGTATCGCCATTTCCGACCTCGTGGACTATGTGAGAAAACGTATCTTGGCATAACAGAGTTTTATCTCGATTCGAGGCACAAAAACGCTCGGTACCTCGTCTCTTTATCGTGATTGATTTTAAGGTTGACTTTTGAGCGTAAATCACGTATTTCAACGTATGTCAAAAATAGGCTTGTGTCTACCGACACTTTATTCAGTGATTTCAACTCTTATCACCAAACGCAACCCAACAATCGGAGATAATTCTCGATGATCTATACCTTTCTTTCTCTTTGCTCTCTTACCCTACTCTTTGTCGCCGAAGATGCTCAGAAGACGCAAACTCCAAAAACCGATTTGCAAACCTACACGAATCCCGTCTGGACAAAAGATTTTCCTGATCCGTTTGTTCTTGAATACAGGCGGAAGTTTTATGCTTACGCTACCGAAACGGTAGGCTTCCCCGGAATACAGGTCATGGAGTCATCCGACCTCGTTCACTGGACCCATAAGGGTGTCGCGTTTACGCCCCCCTGGGCAACTGAACATTACTGGGCTCCTGAAGTTTTCGCCTACAAAGGGCAGTTCTTTCTAACCTACTCGGCACTGAACCCACAAACCAAGAAACACGACATCGCTATTGCGACCGGGACTTCACCGCTCGGTCCCTTTACGCATCGGGGGATTTTGTTGCGAGGAGACGACAACAAAGTAGGGGCGATTGACGGCACGATTTTCATGGACACGGACAAAACGCCCTATTTGATCTATTCCGAGGAAGACCCACGCAGTGTCATCTTGAGGCGCCTCTCCAAAGATTTGTTGACGACGGAAGGGGAGCGACACGTCCTGACGCAACCCGATTTGCCGGAGGAGGGTGGCGTCAACGAAGCCCCTACCATGATCAAACGCGGGGATACTTATGTTTTGATTTATGCGGGGGGTGGATTTCAAGCCGATAATAAGGCAAGATCGAATTACACGGTTCGGTATGCGACCTCGAAAAGTTTGTTCGAACCCTTTGTGAAAGATCGGACGCCGCTGATACAATCCGTGCCGGGAGAGGTCTACAGTCCGGGTCATCAGTGCGTCATTCATCTCAAAAGCGGAGAGTGGTGGCTACTCTATCACGCTTTCGACAATCAGAAAGAGCCGCGCTACGGTTCTAATCCTCTGGGACGCACTCTCAGATTGGACAAACTCGAATGGAACGGTGCAACACCTTTCATGGGGTCTACCTCTCCCTCTCTCTCTCCACGTCCCTTACCAAAAGTAAGAAAATAAGCGAGAAAGTAAAGAGTGAGGATCATCCCTGATTTACTTGCAGGGGTGATCCTAAAATAAAGCGGTGATCAGGACGCTAGAGAAGCGCAAAGTGCCGCAATTCTCCTTCAGGATTTGTGGCACGGATTTCTTGTCTCCGTTATTCTCGGAGAAGACTACGTAGAGAAAACTATCTCAAAAAATTTGTGAGGGCAAACAAGAATACGATGCCGCCACGCCATATCTTACTCACGGGATTCGGACCGTTCCGCAGAGTTATCGTCAACCCAACCGAGCAAATCATCCTCCATTTTCGGGAACAGCCGCCCGAAAACGTGAGACTGACCACCCACATTTTTCCGGTTTCTTTCAACCGTGTTCCGCAAGAACTGGAGCGTCTGCTCGTAGACGAAGACGGTGATCCGATTGCCTACGATGCGATTTTGTTGCTCGGTGTTGCCACAGGCAGTTCGCACTGGCGCGTGGAAACACAGGGTGAAAACGCAGACGCCGCCTTTGCCGACGCAGACAACTTCACGCCGCAAACTCTACAGATCATTGAGGACGCACCGCAACATCTTGCCTCTACCTTTCCCTCGGAGATGATTAAAGAGCGAATCGTTGCATTGGGCTTGCCCGTTACACTTTCGACTTCAGCGGGCAACTACCTTTGTAATCATGTTTTGTATCGCGCCCTCCACTTCATCCATGAGCGCACTCCGAAAGTTCCGGTTGGATTTCTGCACATTCCCGCCGCACCTGATACGTTCGCGCCTGGAATCACCTCTGCGCCCGTGTTTTCAAGGGAACAGCATCTTGCGGCGGTAGCGGAGACCCTCGCCGTGCTGGTAGAATAAAGGGAAGGTCAGGGTTTATCCCTGTGCCAAGTCAACGGTGTATTTTATCCTTGCGCTAGGCACCTGCGGTGGAAGCGTCCTTTGGACGCAATGCAAAAGTTATGTCCGCAGGACTACCGGCGTAGCAACCCTCGGCGAATTTATTCCGCCGTTCCATTCCGCATCAGGTGAGGTAAAGAGAAAACGAATTCCAACCCCCTCCTAACCTCCCCCTTCCGTAAGGGGAAGGAAAAAGAGCGATCCATTGTTCTGCCTCGCGTTGCGTAAAGCGATGCCGTATTCAAGCCGTTAGCCTTTTAGTTTTTGTTTCAGGAGTTTATTTTGTCACCGACTGTCGCTACCCACTTCACTCTTAAATCCTATCTCACCTATCAGCAAGCGCGGATCGAAGAGGCACTGCACCACTTTTTGCCCTCTCCTGATTCTCGCCCGCAAACCTTGCACGAGTCAATTCGTTATAGCGTTCTTGCTCCCGGCAAGCGGTTGCGCCCGATCCTGACGCTGGCAACGGCGGAGGCTGTCGGGGGAGACAGTGAGGTGGTCATGCCGACTGCCTGTGCGCTGGAGTGCATTCATGTCTTCAGCCTGATCCATGATGATCTGCCCTGCATGGACAACGACGATTACCGCCGGGGACGCCTGACCAATCACAAAGTCTATGGCGATGCAATGGCTTTGCTGGCGGGAGATGCCCTCCTTGCCCTTGCCTTTCAACTCATTGCCGAAAACGTTTCTCTTGTTCCCGCCGAGCGAATTCTGCCAACTTTGCGACTTGTGGCGGAGGCGTCTGGGACGTGGGGCATGGTGGGCGGGCAGATGGTGGATATGGAGTCGCAGGGGAACGAGGTCACGGCGGAAACGTTGCGCTACATTCACGCCTACAAAACCGGAGCCTTGCTGAGTGCGTCCGTGCTTTCGGGGGCGATGCTGGCGGGAGGAACCGAGACGCAAATCGAAAACCTGAAGCAGTACGGCGCACACATCGGGTTGGCATTTCAGATTGCCGATGACATTCTCGACATCACGGGCGATCAGACGAAACTCGGTAAGCCTGTGGGCTCGGATGAAGAGCGCGACAAAGCCACCTACCCGCGCCTTTATGGCCTCGACGAGTCGAAACGCAAAGCCCACGCCGAAGTCGAAGCCGCTCTCGCCACTCTCTCCGACTTCGACGAACGCGCCGAACCTCTCCGCGCCATTGCCCGCTACACCGTTGAGCGCGATTTGTGACGTTGCGTGGGTCTCATTGAGACTCGGATCGGTTCACGATAGGTACGTGGTTTACGTTCTAGGAGTAGCACGGTGGGTGTACCACGTCGGCGAGGAGCAATCAAATTGCTTAACTCGTCACGAGTCGTCCCAGCTTCCAGAAGAGCACGAAATAACAAGTCTAATGAAACGCTAGAGTCTCCCGCTTCCATTTTAGCGACGCGGGATTGGCTGGATTTCATGCGTTGAGCGAATTTTGTCTGCGAGAGGCTTTGCGCCGTTCGTTTACGGCGCAGATGATTGCTGAAAGCGAGTCTTATTTCGACAAGAGCGTTCTCTTCCGGTGTAAGTTCGAGAAACTCTGCGACAGAGCCGACTCGAAAACCTGCCGCTTCTAGTTTCGCACGTTTAGCTGGATTCATTGATTACTCCTCTGACCTGTAGCGAGAAAGCCGTTGCTTACAGACCTTAATTACATTCTGCGGCGTTGCTTGAGTTTTCTTCTCGAACACCTCCAAAACGATAATAGCATCCGCGTCAATGCAGTAGATGAGACGCCAGGAAACATCTCGACCTTGCACACGTAACTCGTGGCATCCGGCACCAATCGTAGGCATTGAGCGTGACATAGGTAAGGATAGCATTTCTCCCTACTGGAGCCTTCGGACGGGAGAGAAGTCGGCTCCCGTCGAAATTGGACTTGATAGCATTTCTCCCTACTGGAGCCTTCGGAGCAAAAACCCTGTCTCGATTCTTGCGTCTGAAGAAAATGGTGGAGTTT
>JACMPS010000009.1 GCA_014377395.1 Chthonomonadaceae bacterium | reverse complement strand
TTCGGACGTTGCCCCGTCTGCAAAAAGCCGCTTCGCCCGCGTGACCGCTTTACAGGGGAACCCAAAGCTCCTCCTGTCGGGCAGGGTGCTTTGTCTCGCGCTCGGTGCGATAGATGTGGCTCGATCATCGAGTATATCGGTAACGGTGAATGGGTTGTCTTCGAGGGCGGAACCGACGAAGTGCCTACGGAGTAGGTGCTAGGGATTAGGGGTTATAATGAGGTAGAGGACCTTTTTCCCTCATTTGCCCCCACCCTGATTTCGCCCACTCAGTCCTCCCCCGAAAAGCCGGGGGAGGGGAGTCAAGGCAAATGCCCTCCTCCCTACTCGTCTGCGAGAGGAGATGCAATGTAAAAACATTCTACGGTTTTTTCTCAATGCTTAACGCTCAATACTTGACACTTTCTTTCTTCGATTTGAGTCTTTGCGTGAGATAATTCCCTCACGCATTTCTCTAATCCCCACTCGCTATCATCTAACCCCTCCCCTATTTTCGTTTGTTTTCAGCAACTCCCCGACTTGCCCCTGCGTAAGGTATAATGTGTTTCCGATAGAATTAGTCGGAGTTAGGGAGAGGACGGTCCCGCCTGATGTTAAGCCTGAGTAAGAAAACCGATTATGCCCTGCTTGCCCTTTCCCATATCACGCGGCGAGGGGCGGAACGCACGGTTTCCACCAAAGAAATTGCGGAAGAATACGAACTTCCACTCGAGTTGCTTGCAAAAATTTTGCAAAAACTGACCAAAGAGGGATTGCTGGTTTCAAGTTCGGGTCCCTCCGGCGGCTATCGTTTGTCTCGCCCCGCTTCCGAAATCACCGTCGGAAAAATTGTGCGGGTGCTGGACGGACAACCCGCCATTATTCACTGTTTGCGTGAGGATACGGCGTGCTCGCAGTTCGATAGGTGTACGGTTCGCGACCCGCTTACCCGCCTCAACCTTAAAATTTTGGAGATGTTGGATCGGATGTCCATTCTGGAAATCAGTCAGGAAGCCACCGTCTCCATTTCGATGCCAATTACTTTTTTAGAAGTCGGTGAGACAGGCTATCGCGCTTCAAGCGTTGATGCCCCTGCACTTGCCTCCAATGCCTGACACATTTTCATTCGTAAAAAGATTTGTTAAGAGAATTAAGGAACTATAATGTCTACCTCCACAGAAACCATTGAGCAGTTTGCCAACAAGGAATACGAGTACGGATTCATGAGCGATATCGAGTCGGATCAAGCCCCACGCGGATTGAGCGAAGACATCGTGCGGTTTATCTCCGCCAAAAAGAATGAACCGGATTGGCTTCTGGAATTCCGCTTGAAGGCGTACCGTCGCTGGCTGGAGATGGAAGAGCCGGACTGGGCGAACGTCAACTACGAAAAGCCGAACTTCGACAACATCATCTATTATTCCGCGCCAAAGCAGAAAATCAAACTCAATTCGTTGGACGAGGTAGACCCGGAAATACTCGCCTATTACGAGAAACTCGGCATTTCGCTGGGCGAACAAAAGCGCCTTGCCAATGTTGTGGATGACAAGCCGCGAGTGGCAGTAGACGCGGTTTTCGATAGCGTTTCGATTGCGACTACTTTTAAGGAAGAACTCAAAGCGAAGGGCATTATCTTCGGTTCCTTTTCCGAAGCGGTGCAAGAGCATCCCGAACTGGTACGCCAGTATCTCGGCTCAGTCGTGCCTCCCGCCGACAACTACTATGCCGCGCTCAATTCGGCGGTTTTCTCAGATGGCTCCTTCTGCTACATCCCGAAGGGGGTGCGTTGCCCGATGGAACTTTCCACCTACTTCCGCATTGATGCGGCAGAGACGGGACAGTTCGAGCGAACACTTCTCGTGTGTGATGAAGGCGGCTACGTCTCCTACCTCGAAGGCTGTACCGCACCGATGCGTGACGAAAATCAACTTCATGCGGCAGTCGTTGAACTCGTGGCGATGAAGGATTCAACGATCAAGTATTCAACGGTTCAGAACTGGTATCCCGGCGACAAGGACGGCAAGGGCGGCATTTTCAACTTTGTGACCAAGCGCGGAAAGTGCCTTGGAGACAACTCGAAAATTACGTGGACTCAGGTGGAAACCGGATCGGCAATCACCTGGAAATACCCTTCTTGCCTTTTGATCGGTGACAACTCGGTGGGAGAGTTTTATTCCGTCGCGCTGACCAACAACAAGCAGGAAGCCGACACCGGAACGAAAATGACCCATATCGGCAAGAACACACGCTCTACGATTGTCTCAAAAGGAATTTCGGCGGGCAACGGACAGAATACCTATCGCGGTCTCGTGAAAATTAATCCCGGCGCGGAGAACGCCCGCAACTATTCGCAGTGTGACAGTCTTTTGCTCGGCGACCGATGCGGGGCGCATACCTTCCCCTACATCGAAGTCAAAAATCCGACGGCGATGGTAGAGCATGAAGCGTCCACCTCGAAGATCGGCGAGGACCAGATTTTCTATTGCAAGCAACGCGGTATCTCGGCGGAAGATGCAGTGAATATGATCGTGAACGGTTTCTGCAAGGAAGTTTTTCGTGAGTTGCCGATGGAGTTTGCGGTCGAGGCACAGAAGTTGCTCGGTGTCGCGCTTGAAGGTAGCGTTGGCTAAGTCTAGAATTAGATTAAGGCTCACAAAAGTACCGTCAGAATAACATAAGGGAAGTGATAGAATTTTATGTCGGAATTTGCGAAGGAAGTAACAAAAGGAGATCGTTTCGAGTTTGGTAAAAACTGGCAACAATTTTTAACAACGCTCGACGACAAACGTGTTGAGGAGGCGGAAGCTTCACTCAAACAAATGCTCGGTGTCACCTCACTGGACGGAAAACAGTTTCTGGACATCGGTTCCGGTAGCGGTCTTTTCAGCCTTGTGGCGCGACGGTTAGGGGCGCGTGTTACTTCCTTCGACTATGATCCTCATTCGGTTGCCTGTACTAAGGAGCTACGAAAACGCTATTTCTCCGAAGACTCTAACTGGACTGTGCAGGAAGGGTCGGTGCTGGACGAAACATTTCTGGAGACCTTAGGGCAGTTCGACGTCGTTTATTCATGGGGGGTTCTGCATCATACCGGGCAGATGTGGAACGCAATTGGGAATGCCGCAAATCGAGTGGCACCGGGCGGACAATTTTTTATTGCCATCTACAACGATCAGGGTTGGGCAAGCAAAGTTTGGCTTTGGTGGAAGCAGAGTTACAATCGATTACCTCCCTCATTGCGGTTCCTAGTCATCTATCCTTGCTTTGTACGCTTATGGTTACCCACAACCATCAAAGACATCCTGAGAGGGAAACCTTTCCAGACGTGGCGTAGCTATCATATTCGTCGGGGGATGTCGGGTTGGCACGATGTCATTGACTGGGTGGGCGGCTACCCCTTTGAGGTGGCGAGTACTGAAAAAATAGTTGAATTTTTAAGACCACTGGGGTTTGAGCCTTTAGAAGTGAAATCGTGCGGCAAAGGGCATGGTTGCAACGAGTTTGTGCTAAGGCGGGTAGAGAAGTAGGCACTTATTATTCGATGTGGAGAAAGGGATTCCACCGAGTAATCCATGCCAACTGATTCAGCTGTACCACCGGAAGCACGGTTTCCGGTGCGCTACCCCGACTCAGGCAGGAAACCTGATGGCTGAAACAGGCAAACACTGTGATAACGATGCTATGTCCTCTCACACGACACCTCTATTCCGGGAAACAACGGGATCAAGAGGTAAACGTGCTGATGTTGAAGTTCAAGCCCGCTTGTATCCAGAGGCGAAAATCTTTAGACATTGAGAACAGCTCAGAGTCATAAAACGCAACTTATAAATTCACTAAATCCATTCTGAGAAATGAAGTTTTAGAAGCACATAAAAAGAGAAGGACGATCAAATGTCGTTGTTAGAAATTAAAGACCTGCGGGCGCAGGTAGGCGATAAGGAAATTCTGAAAGGGGTGAACCTGACCGTCAATCCCGGTGAAGTTCACGCAATTATGGGGTTGAACGGCTCCGGAAAATCCACGCTGGCGGGTGTTCTTGCAGGGCGAGAAATTTACGAGGTAACAGGCGGAAACGTTGAGTTCGAGGGCAAAGACCTGCTCGAACTCGCCCCCGAAGAGCGAGCGAACGAGGGAATTTTTCTTGCGTTTCAATATCCCGTCGAACTGCCGGGTGTCAATAATTTGTACTTCTTGAAGGCGGCAGTCAATGCGGGACGCAGATATCGTGGCGAAGAAGAACTGGATGCCTTTCAATTCAAGAAACTGATGAACGAAAAAGCAAAAATGCTTCAACTCGACTCGGGGTTGCTCAATCGCCCCGTCAACGTCGGCTTCTCCGGCGGCGAGA
>JACMPS010000111.1 GCA_014377395.1 Chthonomonadaceae bacterium | reverse complement strand
GGTTCTGCTCGGCAAAGGCGCGGGAAGTCACCGGGCGATTCTGGAAGAGTACAGTCTGCCGTTTCTGGATCAGATTATCCTGATGGTGTGCGGCATGACGATTGTTTCCTACTCGGTTTATACCATTGAGTCGGAAACGGCGAAACAACATCCGCACCTCTGGCTCACCGTTCCCATCGTGATTTTCAGCATTTTTCGCTATCTTTATCAGGTCTACCAGAAGGGCATGGGCGGCGAACCGGAAGAAGTACTCCGCAAAGACCGTACAATGCAAGTCTCAATTTTGCTCTGGTTGGTGACGATTTTGCTCTTATTCGTCTTTGACAAGACGGGCAAGCCGCTCCTGGGATTGAGTTGAAAAATTCGCTTGACGCAAATCAGATTAAAAGCGAGCCTGCATTTGCTCCCCCCTCTTCTCCTGAGAATGAGGGGAATCCTGCAAACCGTGTAGGGGCGTTGCATTCTACGCCCGTTTGTAATTGGATACGGGGGGTGAGTGGGGTCTGTTCTGGAGACGGTGGCGGTCTAACCCCCTCCTAGCCTCCCCCTTGCATAAGGGAGAGGAATATGATTGACGCGCTTACTCCCCTGAAAATAAGGTGAGTCGAAAAATTCGGATGTTTAGTTTGAGTAGAGAGTAAAAGGCAAAGAGGAAAATTTCATGCGCGTTTTAGTGACGGGTGCAAACGGAATGTTGGGGCTTGATCTCGGTGCGATGCTGGAAGGCGCCGGGCATGAGGTGTTGCGAACCGATGTCGGCAAACGTGAAGGGATGGAAGTTCCTGATTGGATTCCGCTCGACATTACGAATACCGAGCAGGTTCAGCAGTTCGTGAAAGAGCATCAGCCTGACGCGATTTTTCACGGAGCCGCCTACACGGACGTAGACGGTTGCGAACGGAATCCTGACCTCGCTTACAAAGTCAATGGTTTAGGCACCTGGAATCTGGCGGCGGTTGCGGCAGAACGAAACATCCCGATTCTCTACATTTCCACCGACTTTATTTTCGACGGCAAAAAGGGAACGCCCTATACCGAAATGGACGCGCCTAACCCGCTCGGTCATTATGGAGCCTCGAAACTGGCGGGAGAGCGTTATGTTACGCAACTCTGCCGTAAGCACTTTATCGTTCGAACGTCATGGCTTTTCGGGGCGCAGGGACCGAACTTCCCTCGCAAAATGCTCGAACTCGCACAAACCCGCAAGGAATTGAAGGTTGTCGGCGATCAAACCGGCTCTCCCACGCACACCCGCGATCTGTGCCGAGTCGCCATTGACTTGCTCACGAAGTCCTCACTTTACGGAACCTATCACGTCTCCAACAAGGGGCAATGCTCATGGTTTGAGTTTGCAAAGGCAACGCTCGAACTCGCCGGGGTTACGGGCGTGGACGTTCACCCGATTCCCTCCGATGAATTTCCGTCTCCTACACAACGCCCTGCCTACTCGGTGATGCGTCATTACTCGCTTGAGTTGCAGGGCAAGGATGATCTGCCGGAATGGAAAGACGCGCTTCGGGAATTTTTGTCGCTCTTAAAACGGTGAATCAGTGATGTGGACACGCGCACAAATCGCAGAAGATTTAAGCACATTAGGGCTTTTACCCGGCTCCGATGTGCTGGCTCATGCCTCAATGAAAGCCATTGGAGAGGTAAACGGGGGAGCCGCCGAGGTAGTCGAGGCATTTTTGGAAGTGCTGGGTGAAGACGGAACGCTGATGGTTCCAACGTTCCACCGCACCTACGCCGACCCTGCCGACCGCCGCTATCCTCCCGAAACCGAAAGTGAACTCATTCAACTCAGAGCGGAAGTTCCTCCCTACGATCCTCATAAGCCCGCTTCTTCTCCTCTCTTGATGGGAGTTTTTTCCGAAGCCGTTCGGAAGCACCCAAAGGCGTTCCGATCCCAGCATCCCGGTCTTTCCTTTGCGGCAATCGGGGCGCAGGCGGAACGCTTCACCGAGCGTGTGCCTTTCGATTATCCGTTGGGAACTCATTCGCCCCTCAATCGCCTCTATGATCGCAATGGGCAAGTTTTGCTGATAGGGACCCACCATAGCGTCAACACTTCGATTCATCTTGCGGAAGTGTGGGCGAATGTCGCCTACATTCACCGTTCCGCTCACTACAAACTGGAAACGGGAGAGTGGGGGACGATGGCGGGTTCACCGGAATGTAGTCGTGGGTTCGGCAAAATCGAATCGTTGCTCCGGCAAAGCCGCATCTTAAAAGAGGGCTATATCGGCAACGCGCCCTCTCAACGCATGAGTCAGCGTCAGGTCATTTCGATGGCGATGGCGATGCTCGAGGGCAAAGGGGCCGCGCTTCTCTGCATTGACGAAGACTGCCGCTGGTGTACGCTTGCCCGTCGCATGACCGCTACCCCCGATGTCTCTTATGCCCCCATTGTGTAGGAATTATGTCATGAAATCCTCTTCTGACCGGGAGCGGAAAACTCTCGGAAAAGAAGCGGTGTGTACGCTCAGGAGAAATCAGCAAACTCACCCTGTACCAATCTTGGCGCAACGCTGTAGAGATCGAGTTGCGACACAGATTCCACATCCGCCCCCAACCCCTTTTCGCGCAGTTCACGTCCACTTCCGCAATCCCATAAAAGTTCCTTGAACCGTGCTTTCGATCCTCTCCATGCTGCCGCACAAACTTCCGCTTCCGGCGATAGGGAAAGGGTGAAGTGAGACAAAATCGCCCCCGCTCCCAGATAATCTTCAAGAGCAAAACGCAATTCCCCCTCCGAGTCCGAGAGTTGTGAACGCTCTCCACAGGCAAGAACCATAATCGGCTTTCCGCTCTCTTCCGCTTCTTTTTGTGCGGCTTTTGCAACTGCCTTTGCATTCAGGAAACACCCTGCGTATACCGTTGCTCCTTTATCACCGAGGGCGGCACAAATCGAGCCATTCAGCGACTCGATCACAATTTTTTCGCCGGGTAGCACGGTGAGAAAGGATTGTGGGGAGAGGGAGTAGCGTCCCTTTTCGGGGACATCTCTTGAATGAACCGCCAGGATTGCGTTGTGTTGACGGGCGAGGCTTTTTGCTCCTGCGGGATCGTCATAGGTAGGGCAGGGGAAAACGGTAGCACCACAGTGAACAGCCGTAACAACGGCGGAGGAAAAACGCAGGACATCGCAAACGATCAAGAGGCTCTCTGTGAGAGAAGCCTCTTTCGCGCCTCTCTCTCCCCAACCCAGGCGTACACTGAAACCGGATTGATCAAAGAGAGAGGCGGTTAGCATGGAAGACAGGGAGAATTCAGGAGGGGAAACGGTCAGTAAATGAGGTTTCGGTGGACTTTGTGCAGTATTTCTGTTGAAGAGCATCTGCCGCTTCTTCAAGATCGTTCAAGACATGACCCTGCACCAGATGACGCATTTTCTCGACTAAATTCAGCATTTCGTCAACATCTCGTCGGGGGCTTGAGGGGTCATCCTGCCAGTTTCGGAGAACGACTTCGACACGGCGCAACGCATAGGCTGCTTTCTGGGAAGAACTGATGGGCGGCATAGATTCACGCTCCAATTCGTAAAATGGCTTGACTTTTCCCTGAAAGACGAACGTTTTCCATTTCCAAGTCTATAACACTATTATGACACCAAACGCAACAATTCCTGCCCTGAATCTCCCTGTTTTAAGAATCTTTCTATTTCTATGAGAAGTCTCAGGAAAAATACGATTTAGAGGATTGCCCTCTATATCAGGTAAACTGACTCTGTTTAGCACCGAGTTGAGATGAATCAGAGCAGAAGAGAGGGCTTAAAATGGGTTTTATCGTTGCCATTGATGGACCCGCCGGAGCCGGAAAAAGCACCGTCGCCAAGCGAGTCGCCACCGAGTTGGAGTGTACTTATCTCGACACAGGCGCGATGTACCGCTCTATCGCATTGGTGGCGCAACGTCAGGGGATTTCCCCTATCGATGAAGCCAGTCTTGTTTCTCTTGCCCGTATCACCCGAATTTCTTTTTCGCCATTGACCCCGGACGGTTTTCAGCGCGTTGAAGTGAACTCCGAAGAGGTAACAGCCGAAATTCGTACTCCCGAAGTCTCTCAACTCACCTCGAAAATCTCCTCGATTGGTTTGGTTCGTGAAGTCGTTCTGGAGCAACAACGCCGCATCGCATATGAAGCACCTGCCGGAGTAGTCCTGGAGGGGCGAGACATCGGAACGGTTGTTTTCCCCTATGCGGACCTTAAAATTTTTCTGACGGCGGGAGAAGAGGAACGCGCCCGCCGCCGCTATGAGGAACTGAAGGCGCAGGGTATGGATATTTCTTTTCTGGCAGCTCTTGAAGACCAGCGCGAACGTGACCGCCGCGACTCGGAACGCGAAGTCGCCCCGCTTCGCCCCGCAGAAGATTCGGTGACCGTTGTTACCGATGGACTGACGGTCTCCGAAGTCGTCGAAAGAATTCTATCGCTCTGCCGTGAGCGACTTGCCCTCAGAGAGCAGAAGCATCAAAGCAACCAAATCGAGCGGAAAGACCTTCTGGCGTGACAAGCCCGACTTCTCCCCTTCTCCAACAGCGTTGGACTCACCGACTGATGCGCCGTTTTCTTGGAGTAATGTTGCCCCTCTTTTTTAAGGTTTACGGGCGTTGGAAATTGGTAGGTGCAGAAAACGTTCCTGAGACGGGAGCCGTGCTTTTCGCGGTCAATCACTCCAGCAACCTCGATCCGTTGTTGGGGTGGGCGGCACTGTATCGTTACCGAATTTTGTGGGGGATTGCCAAAGAGGAACTGTTCAAGCCCGGTCTTCCGAAGTTTCTCATGGAAAGTTTGCGCTCGATTCCGGTGAAGCGCGGCGTAGCGGATCGGGCGATGTTTCGTGCCGCTCTTGAAGTGCTGGGTCAGGGGGACACGCTCGGCATTTTCCCGGAAGGCACCCGCACTCACGACGGCAAACTGAATGTGGCACAACCCGGCTTCACCCTACTAGCACAAAAGAGCAAAGCGATTTTGATTCCGGTGGCACTCATCGGGACTTATGAAATGTTGCCGCGTGGTGCAAAACGATTGAAGCGTGTGCCTCTCACCGTAGTCTTCGGAAAGCCGATCTCGCCCGACACACCCCGTGAAGAACTCGGCGCACTCGTGATGAGCGAAATCGCCCGACTGATGACCGAGGCAGGGTTCCCTACCGAACCGCCTTTACCAAATGCTCCCGCACCCCCTGTAGATTAGGAAATTTTCATGCCACTGACCGTACTTACCCATTCCATAGCGGCGCACCTCCTCACGAAATTACGCAATGTGCAAACTTCGCCCGATCAGTTCCGTCCCTTAACTCGTTCGCTCACCTCAATTCTGGTGAGTGAAGCCACGCGAGAACTACCGACTCGATCCCTGATAATTCGGACGCCGCTCGAAGAAACGCAGGGCGTCGAGCTAAAAACAGAGCCGGTTTTGGTTCCCATTTTACGGGCGGGTCTGGGGATGTTGGACGCGGCACTCGATCTTCTGCCGACTTCGCACGTCGGCTATGTGGGGCTTGAAAGAGACGAAAAAACCGCTCTTGCCCGTGCCTACTACTCGAAATTGCCTCAGCTCGGAGATCGCTCCGTACTCGTACTTGACCCCATGCTGGCAACAGGAGGTTCCGCCGCGACCTGCGTGGCGCAACTCTACGCACAGGGCGCGGCGCACGTCAAATTGATTTGCATCGTTGCGGCTCCAGAGGGCGTTCGCCTGCTGGAGACACAGTTCCCCGACCTTCACATTGTGACCGCCTCACTGGATCGAGAGTTGAACGACAAAAAGTACATTTTGCCCGGTCTCGGCGACTTCGGAGACCGACTTTTCGGGACGTTCTAGGGGGAAGTGTTAAGGATTAAGTGTTGAGAAGGAAAGAGGAGGGTTAGCGTGGGATTAAAAGAAGTGGCTTGAAGGAGTTCGGGGAATGAATTCCTCGGCTACAAAAGCGCGAAGTCCACTTCCGCGGACTGGATGCAAGGGCATCTAGCCCCTCCCCTAATGCAAGGTGGTGCATGATATTGTGAGGTCTCTGAAAGTTTCAAGTTTGTTCTTCGCCTCTCCCGATTTTGCGAGAATGAAAGGTCTGAACGTATCTCTGCATTTGCTCCCCCTCTCCCGGATTTTTGGGTTGGGGTTGGGGGCACAAAAAGCACAAATTCGAGCAGGAGAGAGCAACTCGGAAGGTGAATTTAGTTGCGGATCGAAGTTTGTTGACGCAGGAGAACCCCCGTTATGCTAGCCCCGGTTTACACACAGTCCTTTCAGATCGGTGGAGATGCCCGTACCCCCGCCCGTGAGGTGGAAGTCTACGCCACGCCTCAGGAAATAGATCAGTTGGTGGGGGAAGGCTACCTTGTCCGTGAAAACTTTCTGTCACCGGAGCAAATTGAGTGTTTGCGGGGGGCAGTAGACGAGGTAGCGGCAAGAGAACGAACCGACGACAGCGATTTTATGAAATCGCAGAGGTTTAGCGGGCAATTTTTGCGTCACCTTTTCGACAAGCACAGGGCGTTCTGGGAACTCCTTAAATTTCCGCCGACCGTATCCGTCGCCCGTGCTGTGCTGGGCCCTGCCGTTCAGTCTCGCCTTTCCGCCCGCATCACGTTCCCTGACGTACCCAATCAACAGACGCAGTGGCACTACCACGAACGTACAATCCCAAACCCGTTGCCGCCGCTCTTTGTTTTCCCGCACAGTTTGGATGTGCTGATTTATCTTGATGATCTGACGGACGAAAGTGGACCTGTCGCGCTTGTGCCACGTACCCATATCGGCGCAGGCAGTCCCCTTAAGGAATACGATTTCTCGGAGAAAGAGGGTCAAATCGTTTTGCGACTCCCGGCGGGTGGCGGAGTTTTCATTCATAATAATCTCTGGCATCGCGGAATGGCGTCCGGCTCGAAAGCCACCATGCGCCGAATGTTGGCTTTGACTTATAGTTCATGCTGGCTTAAAAATGTGAACGACGGAAAACCGCCCGAAAACGGATTGACGCAGGAGTTGTTACAAACCGGAGACTCCGAAACCCTGGAACTGCTCGGTGTTGGCGGGTACTAAGTGGACAACAAAAGAGGTAGACCCCAGTGCGTTGATCCTGTCACAAAAGAGCGTATTCGATACCTACTCCCTACCTAGAACACACCCCGAACACAGATCACACCTATCAAGTCTTTCCACAATCCGGACGAAAAGGGAGACGCCTCAAAACGGAGAGGGCACCCAGTCCACGGAGGTGGACTGAGAAGCGCATCACCCCTTATTTCTCAACTTTCTCTCAGGGATGCCGCGACTCCCCCGTTTTATGCGTATAATGAAGTCGGCGAATGCGCCCACAATCCCCACACGGAGGAATTTCCCCCATGCAATACACCAAACTCGGAAAGACCGCGCTGAAAGTCAGTCGGCTTTGCCTCGGAACCATGAATTTTGGACCGGAAACGAGCGAAGAAGACTCGTTCAAGGTCATGGATCGCGCCCTCGAACTCGGCATCAACTTTTTCGATACCGCCAACGTTTATGGTTGGAAAAAAGGCGAAGGCATCACCGAGCAGATCATCGGCAGATGGTTTGCACAGGGCGGCGGACGACGCGACAAAGTGGTTATCGCCACCAAAGTCTACGGCGATATGGGCGATGGACCCAACGATCAGCGACTGAACAAACTCACGATTCGCAAGGAATTAGATGCCTCTCTCAAGCGGATGCAAACCGATTATATCGATCTCTATCAGATGCACCACGTCTGGCGAGACGCGCCCTGGGACGAACTGTGGGAGGCTTTTGAGACAGCGCAACAGCAAGGCAAAATCCTCTATGTCGGCTCCTCCAACTTCGGGGGGTGGCACATCGCACAGGCGAACGAACAAGCGGCAAAGCGTGGCAATCTCGGTCTTGTTTCCGAGCAGAGCAAATATCATTTGCTGTGTCGTGACATCGAGCGCGAAGTAATCCCGGCGTGTGGTGCTTACGGTCTCGGCATTATCCCCTGGAGTCCTCTTGCAAGCGGTATCCTCGGTGGTGCGTTGCAGAAAATGGCGGAAGGACGACGCTCACAACCTGGTAATCAGGCGGAAATCGAGAAGAGACGCCCGCAACTTGAGAAGTGGGAAGCCCTGTGCGCGGAGATGGGAGAGAAGCCCGCCGACGTTGCGCTTGCGTGGATGCTGAAGAACCCGGTAGTCGCGGCTCCGATTATCGGACCTCGTACCATGGAGCAGTTAGAAGGCTCCCTGCGTACCCTCGACGTGAACCTCGACGCGGAAGCCTTGAAGAAAATTGATGAGATTTTCCCTCCCTTCAAGACCTCTCCCGAAGACTACGCCTGGTGATGGTTGCTCTGTGTTCTCTTTGCGTTGCCTTTGTATTGAGTCCACGCAGGTAGACTTCGCTCTTATTAGCCGGGGAATTTATTCCCCGGTCTCTTTCACACACGGATTTGTTTTCCGGTATACTGTTTTCTATGCTAGATTATGTGGAGTATGGCGGGGGAAAAGACGCCCTCGAAAGAGTGCGCGACGAGTGGAAAACCCTGCAAGCCCGCTCCATTTCGCTGACACCGTTCGGGACGTGGGAATGGAATAAGGCGTGGCACACGCATCTCGGACGGGAAAGCGAGTTGCGGGTGCTGAGGTTTTATCATCGCTTGACCCACGAGACGGTGGGGATCGCTCCGCTCTGTGTCACTCGCTTGCATCGGTTGCCCCTGAGACAGTTGACATGGATGGGGGCGGGGGTCAGTGATTACCACGAGCCTATCACGCTACCCGGCTATGAGGACGTGGTGGCAGACGCGCTCCTTCGGGTGCTGGACAGAGGAGGTTCCGACTGGGAGATTGCCGACCTCGCTCAAATTCGGGAAGGCTCCGCCCTTTCAGAGAGAACGCCACGCCCGTTTCCGCATCGCCCCGCCGCCGCACAAACCGTCCTCACCACTGAGCCTTGCCCCTACATCGTTCTTCCCCCCACCTGGGACGCCTACGCCGCCACGCTCGGCAAGAAAATGCGCTCTAATCTCGGGTACTATGACCGCCTCCTTTTTCGCACTTTTCCCGATGCGAAGATCATTCTCGCCGACGAGTCTACGCATGAGGAGGGTGTCAACGCACTTTTCCGACTTCATCAGGCACGTTGGAACGCACGGTTATTGCCCGGTGCGCTCGGTGGACAAACCGTTCGGCTTTTTCATCGAAACGTAGCGCAAGAGTTGCTTTCGGCGGGACTGTTGCGGCTTCATCTACTTTATGCGGACGGAGATTATCGCGCCGCTCTCTATTGTTTTGCAACCGGAGGAAAGACGTTCTATTATCTCGGAGGATTCTCACCGGATTACGCGAAGTATAGCCTCGGAACCGTGCTGACCTCC
This sequence comes from Chthonomonadaceae bacterium, assembly GCA_014377395.1. Taxonomy (GTDB): domain Bacteria; phylum Armatimonadota; class Chthonomonadetes; order Chthonomonadales; family Chthonomonadaceae; genus JACMPS01. The sequence continues at coordinate 2,365 of JACMPS010000111.1, read as the reverse complement.
CACGCCATTCGCGCCGCCATTAAAGAGGGTCACACCGAATTTGATTTCTTACGAGGAGCGCAGGAATATAAGTTGCGCTGGACTCCGTACTCCAGAATGAACTGCCGATTATTGCTTAGAAATAGCACGGGCGGGGTAGGGAAGCGAACTCTGGGGAATGCGGGCGTCGTGGTGCATAAACTGGAACGGGAACTGACGACACGGGCGAAAGCGTTTGCCGAGACGCAGGGACGAAAGAGGCAAGGGGAAGTATGAAAAGTAAGGCAACAGGGGTTCGGTGGGGCGCGTCGGTAGGATTGGTACTGCTGGCGATGATTGCGTTGACGGGGTGCAGAACGCGCAGTTTCCTCTCCACAAAAGACGAGATCAATCTGGGCAAGGAAGCCTCGCGTCAGATCGAGCAGGAACTGCGCGTGGACACGAATTCGGCGGATGCAGAGCGGGTGCGGCGCATCGGGCGCAAGATCGTCGAACACACGGACAAGCGCGATCTGCCCTACAGTTTTAAGGTGCTGGACTCGCGGGAAATCAACGCGGTTTCTCTTCCGGGGGGCCCTCTTTATGTCTTTCGCGGGTTGCTCGATCTTGTCGGAGACGACGACGACGCTCTTGCCACGATCATCGGTCATGAGATCGGTCACATCAACGGGCGACACGCGGCACGGCAGTACTCCTCCTCCACCCTCACGCAACTGCTGATCGTTTTCGCCCCGATTGGAGCCAACGCGCAAAACCTTGCGGGCTTGGGCGCGAACCTGCTCAACCTGAAATATAGCCGTGACGATGAATATGACGCGGATCGCCGAGGGGTTTCTTACGCTCATTTCGCGGGTTACAATCCGGCGGGCATCACCCGATTTTTCTCCAAACTCGAAAAGGTGGAGAAAAAACAGGGCGGTAGCGATCCTGAGTTTCTCCGCACTCACCCCTTAAATCAGATGAGAATTGATCGTGTTCAGGCGATCCTCGACAACCAAAATTTTCGTTACGGACAATAAACTGCATTCAAATAAAGTTAACTTCTATGCCCGATATGCTGGTTCCCCTTTACAAACTTCCCGACCTCGCTCCGCTCCTGAAATCTCAGAACGAGCGCGGTGTGATCGTGCGTCGTGCCAATCATTGGGAGTTGTCGCAGGTTCGCGCCTTTATCACCGAGACTTTCAGCGGGGGTTGGGCAGACGAGGCGACGGCTTCTTTTTCGGGGCAGCCTGTCTCGCTTTTCCTTGCGATTCGTGAAGGCAAGATCATTGGCTTTGGAACTTACGAAGCCACACGACGCGGCTTTTTCGGTCCGACGGGTGTGCTTGAGAGTGAGCGCGGCAGGGGAGTGGGAGCCGTCCTTCTCATCGCCTGTCTGCACGGGATGTTGGAACTCGGCTACGGCTACGCGATTATCGGCGGTGTGGGTCCCATCCACTTCTACGAAAAGACGGTAGGGGCAACGCTCATTCCCGACAGCACTCCGGGCGTTTACCGGAATATGTTAGGGCGGTGATGAGTCGGATGTGTTGAAGACATCATGAAAATGATGATAAGCAATAACCCAGTCACTGGAATGTTCCCAGAACAGGAAGTTTCCGATCTGTTCGCTAAGACGAACAATCTCCTTGAGAATTAGATTTTCTTTGGCTACGGCGTTCTCCTGAATGTGGGGAGGCGCATCACTACTCAGGTCGCACCAGTTCGTAAAGAAGGTTAGCATTTGCGAGTTAAAGGACTGTATAAGAGCAGGCGACAAAACATTAAACAGACTATTAACCTCTTCTGCTAGATACCGAGCACTTTCCAAACGTTCACGCCGAGTCGATACATATTCATCGTAATGCTTAGCGATCCAACAATCGTGACAGTACCCGATTATCTTATCGTCCTGAGTAACCAAAGAGTTTTGTTCGCAACGACACAACTCATCCGGTTCCCCATAAAAGACGTCGTCTACAAAGTCCAATCTACTCCCGTTATGGGGTAGAATGAGCATAGGTTGATGTTCCAACAGAAACCCTCCAAGGGTAGTGGGGGGGCCGAATCCCCCGCTACCCTCAATTTTTAGTTTTTGACTAAAGCCTCTAAAGAAGTAAATAGTGGCGTCAAGTCAAATTCGTTTGTACTGCCCTGTCTTTGCAAACGATGCAGAAACCCCTTCTTCTCCAAACTTCGTGCATGACTCCTAACCGCCGTAGTGCTGATCCCCATTCTATTCGCGAGTGTTGTTAAACTTGGGAAGGGGTGGCGCTTGTCCCACTTGAACGACATCAAATGAACTATCAGGATCGCTTCGGGGGAAGAAATTGTCAACGCCGAGTAGTTTTCCAAGAACGTTGTCGAGATCGCAGTGAAGCCTCCCTGAACCAATTTTTCAGTC
>JACMPS010000008.1 GCA_014377395.1 Chthonomonadaceae bacterium | reverse complement strand
CATGCACGGGAACAATTTCGGCATACCTCGGTGATTTCTCCTGTAACTGTTGGGCAGATTGATGGCATGGGCCCCTATGGTTATCTCCTCGCACTCGTCGCCGCAAAGCAGATCGTCGAAATGAGTCATAGATAGGAGGAAAGTGTTAAGGGGCAAGCATTAAGTGTTGAGTTAAACACTGTCTCTCTTCCTTAATATCCTTTGCCTTTTGTCCTTCAATCCCTATAATGGGTGCTAATCTGTGGATATATCCTCTTTGCATCGGGTGGATTGTAGTGAAAAGTGAGCGTGAGAACATGGCGACAAAGCCAAGACGGGGAACGAAAATCAGGTACGGGAGGGGAGTAATTTCCCTGTGCCTTTGTGTATCTGTGGTGGGTGCGCTGGCACAGGGCGTCAAAAACGATCTCCTTCTTACGCCTTACCCGTTGAAACTGTCGACGGAACTCACTCTGCCCAACACCGCCGCCTTCTCTTACTGGCGTGACATTCCTATGCTCGAAGCCTCGGTTAACGGCAATCTTGTGAGAGAGCGAGTGGCTCTTTCCACCGGCCTCAGTGCGCTAACTGTCTCTAAAGATGCCTACACCCGCAACAAGATTCAGGCACTCCCCTCACAACACTCCGTGAGCGCAATGGAGAAGACCGATAATGCGCCTGCCGCTCTGGTTAAAATGCTTCAATTCGAGAATGTGTTGTTCTCGGATTTGCCGTTCACGATCCATGACACGGCAATCCAGTTGCTTCAGAAGGATCGTGCCGATGCGCCCGGGGTCTGGCTGGGTGCGCCGCTTTTGATGACCTGTCAGATCACCTTTGATTTTCCTAATCGCACCTTGTTGCTGGAAAGCCGTAAAGCAGCTTTGCCGAACGAGGAAAAGCGGGTTGAGGTTCCCTTGATCTTTCAGAACAATCGTCCCTACGTAAAAATGCAAGCGGGCAATGGCAAGACGTTTCTCGCGCTCGTTGACACGGGCTCGCCGGGAACGCTGATTCCCTCCGACATTGCCACCAAACTCAAACTTACGCCCGAAACCACCGTTCCGATGAAAAACCCGGACGGTTCGCAGACAAGCCTCGGACTGGCAACGTTGTCTTTGCTTAAAATCGGGGCATTGGAGGAGCGCGGTGTACGAGTCGGATTCCTGAACCCGGGCGCACCTGTTTCCTTCAACAAAAACTTTGCGGTACTCGGTATGAACGTGATGCGGAAGTACCGGATTTGCTTTAACACGGAAAAGAAAAAAGCGGTTTTTATGCCCCCGAAAACCCGCGAAGAACAAACGGAGATCCCTACAACACCATGAAAGACACGCCATGAAAGATCCACGCTTCACCACACTCGCCAGACTTCTTGTTTCCCACTCCGTCGAAGTGCAACCCGGCGAAAAAGTCTTGATTGAAGCCTTTGACATTCCGACCGCTTTTACGGTGGAGTTGATTCGTGCCGTCCACGCGGCGGGCGGTCTTCCCCTTGTGGCGACCTATCAGTCGGAAGTCACCCGCGCCCTGCTACAGACGGCAACGGAGGCACAAATTGACTTTCTTGCAGGGGTTGACCTCGCTCGAATGGCGGGAATGCAGGGCTACATCGGGGTGCGTGGATCGCACAACATCGCAGAAATGAGCGATGTGCCGCAAGACCGAATGTCACTCTACGAAAAGCATTACGGCAAGCCCGTTCACTCCGAGATGCGCGTCAAAAAAACAAAGTGGGTGGTGCTACGCTGGCCCAATCCGAGTATGGCACAGGCAGCGGGGATCAGCACGGAAGCCTTCGAGGATTTCTATTTCAACGTGTGTGCGGGCGTGGATTACGTGAAAATGGCAAGGGCAATGGAACCCCTTAAAGACTTGATGGACAGGACTGACCGCGTGAAGATCACGGGGGTGGGGACGGATTTATCGTTCTCGAAAAAAGACATTGCCACAATTCCCTGCGCCGGAGAGCGCAACATCCCCGACGGCGAGATTTTCACCTGTCCCGTGCGCGACTCAGTGAATGGAACGATCACCTACAACTGTGAAACGCTCTATCGTGGCACTGTTTTCAATGGCATTAGCCTGACCTTTAAGGACGGCAAAATCATTGAGGCACAGGCGGGAGGAGACACTGCAAAACTCAACGAGATACTGGATTCGGACGAAGGAGCGCGGTATATCGGGGAGTGGTCACTCGCCTTTAACCCCTATATCTTAAAGCCGATGAAAGATATTCTCTTCGATGAAAAGATCGCGGGCAGTTTCCATCTAACGCCGGGACAAGCCTATGAGGAAGCCGACAACGGCAATCATTCTCAGATTCACTGGGACATGGTTTGTATCCAACGCCCGGAATACGGCGGCGGCGACATCTATTTCGACGACGTTCTCATTCGCAAAGACGGACTGTTTACCCTCCCGGAACTCGTAGGGCTGAACCCCGACGCATTGAAGGGGTAGGGATTGTTTTGCCCCGATTTTGACCAGGATGCCCTCACCCCCTGCCCTCTCCCTGCTACTCGCCAGGGCCTCGTTAGGGAGAGGGCAGTAGATGCAAAAAGCCGTTTAATCCGACGCCTCCTCTTTACGCTCAGGGAAAGGGAAGGGCTTGTATTCGGTTTCTTTCCCTTATGCTCAACTCATTTAAGGCATCAGTCTTGTTCCTCCCCCTTATGCAAGGGGGAGGTTAGGAGGGGTTAGAAGTAGTTACCGTCTCCAAGACTGTGTTACGGAAGCCTCCATTTAGAGCGAAAGTTGAGGGTGTTATGTTCGAAGGAAGTTCTGCGAACCGTTGAGCAGGAGTTTGTGATTGGGCGCGGGCGGTACGCCTCACAGCGCGGAATTTATTCCTGCGGCAAACGCACTAACTCAGACTTTCTAACCTCACTATGACCGTCTCACCCGGTATTGTCCTGAACGTTTGTGTTGTGTTTCCCCAGCGTACAATGACAGAACCGCCGACTTTTGAGAAGAGGCTGGCTTCCGTCAGTTTCCCCTCGTGCCAGCGCATCGAAACCTCAAAGCCGCCCCTTGCCCTCAGTCCTGAGACCGAGCCATTTTTCCAGAGCGAAGGCAGGGCAGGGAGAAGATGAATTTCGTCCAAATGGCTTTGCATTAGCATTTCGCAGACCCCGGCGACAAACCCGAAATTTCCGTCAATCTGAAAGGGCGGGTGTGCATCGAAAAGGTTCAGGTAAACCCCGCCTCCCCCTTTGTAGTTTGTGTTGGAGGTGTCCACGAACGTCAAGGTTCGCTTCACCAGTTCGTAAGCATGATCGCCGTCCAGAAGACGCGCCCAGAAATTGATTTTCCAGGCAAGGCTCCAACCCGTTCCCGCATCACCGCGAAGTTCCAGAGTGCGTTTTGCTGCCTCAAATAATTCAGGCGTTCCATTCTGTGAAATTTGATCTCCGGGGTGCAAGCCGAAGAGGTGCGAAACGTGCCGATGATGTCTTTCCGGTACGTCCATGTCCCAATCTTCGATCCACTCTTGCAGTTGCCCCGCTTTGCCGATTTGCATCGGCGCGAGTTTCGACTTCACCGATTCGACTTCCGCCGTAAACTCAGGATCAATGTCGAGAATTTTTGCCGCTCTAAGACACGCCGTAAACAGTTCCCGCAAAATCTGATTGTCCATTGTTGCGCCTGCACAAAGGCTCACTCCCGGATGATGTTCGTTTTCGGGGGAGAGGGTGGGGCAGATCACAAGCCAACCATGTGAGGGTTCCGAGACCAACGTTTCGAGAAAAAATTCCGCCGCACCTTTCAGAAGTGGGTAGTGCTTTGCTAGAATCGCCCTGTCTTGTGTAAAGCGGTATCGCTCCCACAGATGCAACGACAGCCACGCCCCACCACATTGCCACATACCCCAGGGCGAACCGTCTACAGGGGCGGTACCTCGCCACAAATCGGTGTTGTGATGACAAACCCAACCGCGTTTTGCACCGTACATGGTCTTTGCGGTGTGTCGTCCGGTCTCTGCAATCTGTGAGATAAGATCGAAAAGCGGCTCATGGCACTCAGACAGATTCGCGGGTTCCGCAAGCCAATAGTTCATCTCCGTGTTGATGTTGATCGTGTATTTAGCACCCCAGGGCGGCGTCAAACTGTGGTTCCAGATGCCCTGCAAGTTGGCGGGTTGCCCTCCGGGACGTGAACACGAAATCAGCAGGTAGCGTCCATAATTAAAGTAGAGTGTGGCAAGGGCGGGGTCATTATCTTCCGGGAATGTCCTGAGCCGTCTCCCTGTCGAAACTTGAGCAGAGGACGATTCCCCTGTACCGAGTTCGAGCGTGACGCGCCCGAAAAGTTTGCCGTAGTCGCTGACGTGAGTTTCTTTGAGAAGATCGTAACTCTTGCCCTCGGCGGCTTTCAGAAACCCGGTTGCCGTTGCCACTGCATCCCCTGTGAGATCGTCATAACGCCGAAAATTCGTTCCGATTGAAAGAAGCAAAGTCACTGAATCCGCGTTTTCGACAACGAGAACGCCCTCTTCAATGTTGACAGATCCGCCATGAGGAATCGCTTTCAGCAGGGTGGTGAATTGAACGCCTCCTGCAATCCCTTCCGCCTTACCTGTCATGCCGTGCAGGACTAAAGTGTCAGGTGCAAAGGCTTCTGTTTTCATTTCTAGCGGTGTGCTGAATGAGGCTCGAAACGCGATTTGTGCGGGAGTATCGGAGGTGAGGTGCATTACCAGAAGCCCATCCGGGTGACTGACAAACGACTCGCGCAAAAAACGAACTTTATTTTGTGTGTACTCGACCCTGTGTGTGGCGTCTTGCAGGTTCAGCGTTCTGCGATACTCCGTGATCTCGCCCTTCTTTTCGTCAAACTGAAGTAGCAAATCGCCCGGTGTCGAGTAAGGCATCTGCCTTACAGGAAGCCCCATAAAGTGTGCGTCGGTCAGTCGGTGCGCCTCCTCGAACTCTCCCGCGAAAATCAGGCGACGGATTTCCGGTAGAACTTCGAGACCTGCCGGGTTATCGTAATTGTGCGGGCTTCCCGACCAGATCGTGCTTTCGTTCAGGGCGATCTGCTCCTTCTCGACGCCACCAAATAGCATGGCACCAAGCCGCCCGTTTCCGAGAGGAAGGGCTTCCGTCCATTGCGTTGCCGGAGTTTCATAAAATAAGGTAGTTGCAGAATTGGTCATAAGTTTTATCCTGAGAAAAGGGGAAGGGCGGATCAGCGTGACCCTCCCTCCCCTCTAGTTTCTCTTTTCCCTTTAGCGGGCTTTTTCGTTCATGGATTTGATGAATTCGCCCGCCTGAGCCTGAGTCAGTTCCGGCAACGAATCCACGCCGTATTTTTCCTTCGCCATCACTTCCGGGTCAATCTTTTTGCTCTGGCTGATGTTGCGAATGGCGGTGATTTGTTGCTCCGTCACGCCGCCCTCGCTTCCGTTGCCACTGCTTTTGCCATTGCCGTTTGTCGCGCCCGTAGTGGCTCCGGCAGTCGCACCTACGAGGGCAGGGGCTTCTATCGAAAACGGACGCGGTGCCGGGGAAGCCAGGGTTGGTGTCGGGCGGTCTGAGGCACGGGGACGGGTAGGAGCACCCGTTCTGTAGCCGCGTTCCGGCGCATGATCCGTGGCGTCGGGATCACCCAACTCCTCGAATGCCGTCACGCCGACATTAACTGCATCACGCAACGCCCGTGCCTTTGCGCGAGTTTCCGCCATTCGGATCAAGGCAGTTGCCATTGCAGGCGCAACATTGTTTGCCGCCGCATCCCCAATTCCAGTGAAGGTGGACTCGACTCCGTCCTTCTCCATGACCACGGTAGCAAGACAGATCGCAATCCGGTTATTGTCCTCATGTGGTATCTGAATCAGTTCCGTTTTGATCGCTTTTAAGCCATGCTCATGCGCCAGATTCAGCAAGCCCGCATACAAAACGAACATCTTGCCCTGTCGCTCTACGATAAACTCTTTCTTCATAAAAATCTTCTCCTATTCATCTATCTATACGCATACTAGTAGAAATTTGTCTAATGCGGAAACATTTTTTTGTACTTTTTTTCGTTACAAAAAAGGTATCTAGAGTTGACAGCCAACCCCTTTAACTGACAGCGAACGTCAAGAGAAGAGAAATATGTCTACTGTTCCTCATTTGACTTTTGCGCGATCCGTGTGTATACTTCGCAAGGTTCAAGGACGTAACAAAAAAGGGGGTGCGACTTTCAGAGCGCAAAAATCCCTTTTCCAAATCCCTGAATCGTCGGGTCTGTTTGCATAGAATGGTGAACGGAGGCGGCTTCAGACTCCAAATGAGGCGTCTGAATCGGAACAGGAAAGGAGGACTAATGTCCTTATTATCCACCGCTGTCCGAACCCGGTCTGGTCAGACGGTTTTGCTGGCTCTCTCTTTGTTGAGCCTTCACTCCCTTCTCAAAGCCATGCCGGAAACTCCGGGCAGTGCCGGTCGCGAAGCGGAATCACCGAAGAAAGTAGAGAATTCTACTTCTCCCGTGAAAACGCTCACACGACGAGAGCCGATTCCTTACTCCACCACGAGGAAACCTACGTCCAACTTACGTAGCGGCACCAGTCGAACCCTTCACAATGGCGTGAATGGCGAGAAAGAGGTCACGTATCGAGTTTATACTCGACCCGATGGCACGGAACTCAGGCGAGAAATCGCCAAAACCCGCGTCATCAAAAAACCCGTACCGGAGATTCGGGAAGAAGGTGTGTCTCGCGGAACCCTGCCCTCACGGGGTGGAAACTTTCGCGGATACTTCTCCGGGCGGCGAATGGTGATGATGATCCCTACGGTTTATGATCCCTACCATTGCGGTGGATCAGGATCGGGGAGAACCTTCACCGGTCTGCTGGGCGGATATGGGGTAGTTGCAGTTGACCCCAAATTTATCCCGCTCGGCACACGTCTCTATATCGAGGGGTACGGTTATGCCGTCGCCGCCGACACAGGCGGAGCCATTAAAGGCAACCGAATTGACCTCGGCATTGACGAAAAGCGTCTTGAAAAGACGTTCCCTTCGTTTAAGCCGATCAAGGTCTACCTGCTCGACTAATTGAGCGTGTTTCCAGACTCGTCCGCGAACAATCGCATTTAATATGTTCGTACCTTCGGTGGTGCATCTCTCTGTCGGCGGGTGAATCCCAAACCCGTCACAACCAAAGAGAGTGGAGAAAAGAAGAGACGCTCTTCTTCGCACCGCCGTCCCAAACGACGAGCCAACGAAGTGGAACACACTCGTAGAAATACTAATGAACGACCTCAGTTCACCGAAACAGACCGGCGATCTGCTCCGGGCGCATGGGCTACGACCTCAAAAGCGCCTAGGGCAGAATTTTCTTTGCGACCGCAACTCTTTAGAGCGGATCGCCGACGCCGGAAATCTTACCCTCGATACTCCCGTCCTTGAAATCGGTGCAGGGCTTGGAGCATTGACTCAAACTCTCTCTGAGCGAGCCGCTCGTGTCACCACAATTGAAATCGATGGGGCATTGATTCCTCTTCTGGAAGAAAATCTTGTCGGCTATGACAATGTTCGCGTCATTGCCGAAGATTTCCTGCGTCTCCGCCGAGATAAATTGTTCGATGAAGCCTTTGGCGAAACAAAGGGCGTCATCGTCGCAAATATCCCCTACTACATTACTACCCCGATCATCGAACGCTTGTTGATGCACAAAGACCGTTGGAGTCGCGTCGTCCTGCTTGTGCAGGAGGAATTTGCGCGTCGTGCTGTCGCCAAAGCCGGAGCGGATGAGTGCGGGGCAATGACTCATTTTATTCAGTACCACACAAAAGCGGAAATTGTGGGGCTGGTTCCCCGAAGCGTTTTCCTGCCCGTCCCCGAAGTCGGTTCCGCGATCCTTGCACTGACTCCGATTATCCCCGGTGCCGTCATCGTCGAAAATGAGGAGCGTCTGCTTCACATTGTTCGTGCTGCGTTCGGGCAACGCCGCAAAACTCTTCTCAATGCGCTTTTACGCGCACCCGCGCCTTTCGAGTTGGGCTTCACGATAGATGACCGCGAAAAAGCGGAAGAACTTTTGCTGAAGGCGGGCATAGACGGTACTCGTCGCGGCGAGACCCTTACCCTCGAAGAATTTGCCCGGATCGAGCGCGTCTACGAAAACAACCCTGCGGTTTGAGATTCTGGTTTGCAAGGTAAGTGTTTAGGAGAGGTGAAGACAACGTCTTCACCTCTCTCCTTTTATTAATGGAACCCTGTGCGCTTGCAAAATTTATTGTCGGGATTGTCACCCATTTACCAGAAGAGGGTTTGAGTTTGCTCAGGGGGTATAATGCGCTCAGGTTGAAGTGCTGATCGCTAATATTAGTTCTTGACTTGGCGAGTTTCGGGAGAAACAAAGCGAATTCGCTCTTTCTCCCTACGGAACTTATCTTGTTCCCTGAGCAAAGTCCGGGGAATGAATTCCCCGACTACAAAAGCACCCCAATTACAAACTCCTGTTCAATGGTTCACAGTGACATCCACCTTCGTGGACTCAATGCAAAGGCAAGGGCGGTGTTCTCTCTTACAACCCGTGAAAACCCTCTGTCTCAGCCGGAAATACGAAT
>JACMPS010000110.1 GCA_014377395.1 Chthonomonadaceae bacterium | reverse complement strand
TATCATAAGATTTTTTATAGAGGGCAAGGATCGAAGGATACTGATGTTCAGGATAGAACGGATTTAGCACCGTCACGTAGTTTCCGAAGTAGCCCACTCCATAATTACTCACCAGATTTTTGTAATCCGAAGGCAACTGTGTTTTCAAGGCGGCTTCGACTACCTTCCATTGTTCCGCACGTCCGGCGTCAATCGGTGACGGAAGTGGTGGAGCGATTTCCAAAAGTTGTTGTAAAGACATCAATTTCTCCAATGTCACGCCTCAAGAATGGTGGAAAGACCTGGAAGGATCAAAGAAAAGAGCAACGGCTTATCGCTCTTGTGCGACTGACCGTTGCCCCTTTCAATCATTGCCTCTGAACGCAAGATGATTTTTCATCCTGAAATTTTACTTGATGTCCCAGTCGTCCCCGCTACTCCAACCGCCCTTCACATGAGAGGGGTCCACATTTGTGTCTTCAATCACGCGATCACCGGAGGAAGAACCTTGGTAAGTATCGCTATTCTCCGAGTAGGTCAGTTCATTATCGGTATTGGGGTAGGGGTTCGGTTCAGTAGTCGTATTGATTGGCGGACTATTGGTGAATGCAGCAGGCCCAACCGTCACAGGATTCTGGAAGGCACCGTGTTGCCGTGGGGAGATATCGACCCGACCTCCACTCGCCTGATCGAAACGCCCCCACGCTTGGACTTCGAGCTTCCCGTTGTGCTGAAAGACGCGCCACTGATCTTTGCCCTGCTCCAGTATTGCTCCGTTGAAAGCGATAAAACCATCCGTGGAGGCACCGTTTGCAAGGGAAACCAGATCGGTTGCCTGAAGGTGATAGGCTTGATCCGCATTGATTGCACTCAGTGAGGTACCGGCAAAGCCTTCAAGGGCAGAGGGCGTATAACTGCTCATCGAACTCGAGGGCGAACGTGGGAAAGAGGAATAGCCCGAACTACTGAACGGAACCCCGAAAACTTGCTGTTTCACCATGCTCGTCGCGGAGATGACCGCGCAAAAACCGACCAGTGCCAGAAGCGGAGTGAAAGGCAACAAAGCAAGCGACGGATTCTGAGAAGAGGTGGTTTTTGGCGGAGTGTGCGGAACAAGAATAGGTTGCACATAGGGATTATTGATCCGTGTGCCGTTAAGTGAAGTCACGGTCTCACCTGTCGGTTGCGCCTCGGTTCGGGCTTCCGGTTCAGGCGACAGTTGCGCGGTTCCCTCAAACGTGACCCGATAGCGGGGAATGGGCTGATTTTCTTCTTCGTGATTGTCCTGATGTTGTAGCATGATAACGGCTCCTGAATTCTAAAACGGCAAAGGGCGAAACAAAGTTCCTTCCTCACTTCTCCCTTTCTAGATTGTACCAAAAACCGGGAGATTCCGCATCCTTTCGCCTGATTCATTTTCACTTGGGTCATTCTTTGGGTTAAGAGAGGAGGCTTATCCACAAATTAACACAAGGATAGGAATTAAAAGGCAAAGGACAAAGAAATTCACCTTACGCAAGAGGATATAATTTACCACCCACTTCGTTCGAGACACGGAGGCACAGAGAAATGCAAAGAGAAAAAACCTCACGCAAAGACACGGATGCGCAAAGAGAAGATAAAGAATTGAGGACATTTGCATCTGCTCCCCTCTCCCGGATTTTGGGGGGAAGGCGAGTGAATAGAATCAGGGTGGGGGCAAAAGAGATAATCCCTGTCTCAACACTCAACGCTTTCTCCTGCATTTCCCTACCACCTAATCCCTAATCCCTACTCATGGTATCATATACACCATGAAAGTTACGTTTCTGGGAACCTCTTCCGGCACACCGACTCGCCACCGCAATGTCACCTCGATTGCGCTCCAGTTCACTCAACAGGCGCGATTGTGGCTTTTCGACTGCGGCGAAGGCACTCAACACCAGATTTTGCGTTCCCCGCTTAAATTGTCTCAGTTGGAAAAGATTTTCATCACGCATCTGCACGGCGATCATCTGTTCGGATTAAGCGGTCTGCTTGCCTCCCGAAGTTTGCAGGACGGTGCATTGACCCCGGTGACAATTTATGGTCCGCAGGGGTTGGGAGAGTATGTGCGGGCAACCCTCGATCTGAGCCGCACCCATTTGCGCTACCCGGTGAAGGTGGAAACGATCTCGCCGGGAACGGTTTGTGAGGACGAGACTACCGTTGTAACCACCTTACCCGTGCTTCATGGAATGCCTGCGTTTGGGTATGCGGTGACGGAACGCGACCAGAAAGGGCGTTTCGATGTGGAACGCGCTTCCTCTCTGGGGATTTCTCCGGGCCCGATTTACGGAAAACTGAAGGCGGGTGAAACGGTCACGCTCTCGGATGGAACCGTCATTGACGGCAAATCTCTGGTAGGCGAGGACCGTCCGGGACGCAAATTTGTTTTTTGTGGTGACACGACTTACACGCCCCGTGCCGTGGAACTCGCTCAAAACGCCGACCTGCTGATTCACGAAGCGACCTATGCAGGAAGTGATCTCGCCTTAGCGGAGCGAGCCAACCATTCGACTTCGCTAATGGCGGCGCGGGTAGCGAGCGAAGCCAACGTAAAACGCCTTTATCTCACGCATTTTTCGGCACGCTACGAATCGGAAGGGGGCGTCAGTCTTATTGACCTTTTGGAAGAAGCCCGCACGATTTTTCCCGAAACTTACCTTGCCCGTGACTTTGCTTGTGTCGCTATCGAGCGCAAAGAGGCATAAAAATTACAAGCAAGATAATTCCGGTGACAGGAACGAAAGGGAGTTAAGTCATGCTGACAAGTTTACAGGGTGTGTACCGAAAGGGCAGAATTGAAATCAACGAGACCCCAATGAACGTACTGGATGAAACTCCGGTGATCGTGACATTTTTAGAGCAGGACGTAGACTTGTGTGCTTATGGAATTAACGAGGCACAGGCAGAAGAACTCCGGGGGCGTTTGGCGTCCTTTGCGGAAGAGTGGAATGCTCCGGAAATGGATGAATACGCCCATTATGATGCCGCCAAGTCCGCCTTATAAAAGAGGGAACGTCGTACTGACGCTCTTCCCTGAAACCTACCTTGCTCGTAACTTCGTCTGCGTGAATCATAAGCGTAAATCCAGAGAGTTTTACCTGCATGTTGACACAGAGAGACAGATTTGGAAAAATGGACCGAAGGTGAAATTTCCGAAGAGGAGGAATGAGCGATGCCTGTTCACGCGACGATTGAAGCCCCGGTGAAACCTGATACGCCGACACCGAGGAGCGTGCGGAAGTATTCGGTGGAAGAGTATGTTGCGCGGGAGCGTGTCTCTGAAATTCGTCACGACTACGTTGAAGGAGACATCATTCCCGTGCCCGGTACCTCACTGAACCACAATCGTATCGCCCGAAACATGACGACCGGCTTTAATCTTGCTTTTGAGAACCGGGAGTGCGAGGCGTTTATGGAGAGTATTCGCGTTCGAGTATCGGCGTTTCATTACCGCTACCCGGACGTGATCGCGCTTTGCGGCGAACCCCTCACCGACAACACGAACCCGCCCGCCCTGCTCAATCCGGCGGTCATCGTTGAGGTGCTGTCTCCCTCTACCGAAGCGTTGGACTTTAGCGGTAAGTTGGCGGAGTACACGCAAGTCTCTGACGTGACGGATTATGTTTTGATCGCGCAAGACCGGGTTTCGGTGGTGCATCACTCACGGCAAAAAGGGGGAGAGTGGAAAGAAGAGAAGTTCGCTGATCTGAGCGATACGCTCGCCTTTGTTTCGCTCAATGTGACGCTCACCCTCGCCTCCCTCTATCACAAAGTCGTCTTTGCTGACACTTCCAATCTCTGATTTTGGAGCATAAAAAAGAGGGGGCAAGAGAATAATCGCTTGCCCCCTCAACTTTCGTTCCTATGCGCTCTTTATTTCTGGAATTTCGGAGTGACGCCGAGATTGTAGAACAAAAACGAATAAACGTCCGCCGTTGATTCAATCGCCTTCGTCAGGTTGCTGGAGCCATGCCCGGATTTCGTCTCGATACGAATAAGGAGCGGATTTGTTTTGTCGGCTTTCTCTTGCAGGGTTGCCGCGTACTTGAACGAATGAGCGGGAACCACACGATCAT
>JACMPS010000109.1 GCA_014377395.1 Chthonomonadaceae bacterium | reverse complement strand
TCAGGGGGAGAAATCGGATCAATGCGCTTTTAACATAATCTCAAGCCGCCTTGTCGTGCAGGTAGGATTCCAGATTAAAACGAAGGCGGGTGAACTCGTTGGTCAGACGAGTGAACAATTCCTGAGTAGGGGCAATGTCACCGGATTTCCCTGCCAGCTCCAACTCCGCAAGAAGCGTTGCCAGTTCCACCGCACCAATCGTGCGGCAAGAACCCTTGAGCGCGTGGGCTTCCGCTTTCAGTGCCTGAGCGTCTCCCTGCGCGACGGCAGACCCAATTCGCGAAATCAGATCGGGTGCCGTGCCGAGAAATTCTTCGAGAACTTCCTGTACAAATTCCTCGTCATCCCCAAGACTGCTGTAAAGCCAGTCCACAATCCCCTTTACCGAGTGCGTCATTGTCATTCCGAACTCCTCTTTATCTTTTCCCTGTCCGAAAGTTTGCCCGGAAGCGAGGCGCAAAGAAACATCCCACCGCCGGAACATCGCCGCCATCTCACCCTGCTGCACGGGCTTCGAGAGATAATCGTCCATCCCCGAAGCCAGACATCGCTCCCGGTCTCCCACCATTGCGTTTGCCGTCATTGCCACGACAAGCGTATGATTTCCCGTTTCCGCTTCCCGGCGGCGCAGTTCCCGTGTGGCGGCGTAACCGTCCATTTCCGGCATCTGACAATCCATCAAAATCATGTGATAAGTTTCATGCGCCAACGCCTCCAGCGCAAGCCGCCCGTTCTCCACAAGCGTCACGGTACAACCCAGACGAGTAAGGATACGATGCGCGACTTTTTGATTGACGCTATTATCTTCTGCCACCAAAACTCGAAAATTTAATGTGTTTTCCTCGATTTTCATGGAAATTTGTGCGGTGGTAAACGGACGGGAAACGATTTTTAGTGCACAGGAAAGTTGTAACGGAAGTGCGAGTTCGACCCAGAAACAACTGCCCTTTCCCTCTTCACTCTCGACCCCAATTTTCCCGTCCATCAATTCCACGAGTTGACGGCAGATCGTTAGCCCCAGTCCCGTCCCGCCGTAGCGTCGGGTTGTCGAACTGTCCGCCTGAGTAAAACTCTCAAAGATCGAATCGAGCCTTTCCTCCCTAATTCCGATTCCTGTGTCCCTCACGGAAAGGCGAAAGCGAGCGTGTGTTTCTGTTTTATCGAGGATACCGGCTTCCAGGGAAACGCCGCCGCTCTCCGTGAACTTGATTGCGTTTCCGAGCAAATTGAGCAGTACCTGCTGCAAGCGGGTAGGGTCTCCCCGCAGGAAGGTCGGGAAACCGGGCGGCACGACACGTACAACGGAAAGATTTTTCTCCTGCGCCCTGGATTGCAACAGCGATGCGGTTTCCGAGAGAAGCGTATCGAGGTCGAAATCTATGGTTTCGATGACGACTTTGCCCGCCTCCAATTTCGAGAAATCAAGAATATCGTTGATGATCGTGAGCAAGAGGGTGGCACTGCTCTTGATCGTCATCGCATAATCATGCTGTTCGTCATCAAGCGAAGTTTCAAGTAGAAAATTGGTCATGCCCATTACGCCATTCATCGGAGTGCGAATCTCATGGCTCATATTGGCGAGAAAAGAAGACTTTGTGCGGTTTGCTTGAATCGCCATATCGCGGGCAGTCACCAATTCTAAGGCTTGACTTTCTCCCTGCATTTTGGCGACTTCGATCTGTTGCGTATAGAGATTGAGGGCTTCTTCCGCTTTCTTTCTATCCGTAATATCGGTGCAAGAGCCGGTCATGCGGAACGTTTTGCCTTCGATGTTCGCCAGTGAGTGTCCTCGCATATGAAACCATCGGTACTCGCCCGACTTCGTTTTCATCCGATATTCGATGTCGAGTTTGCCTTTTCGGGAAAACCCAACACGAAATTCTTTCCACAAACGCGCCTTATCTTCCGGGTGCGTTAAATCCGCCAGCGAACGTTTGCCCGGAGTGATTTCCTCTTCCGCATAGCCGAGCATCGCCTTAAAGCGGGGCGACCAATAGTGGGCTCGGTTGACCACATCAATGTCCCATAGACCGTCATTTGTGCCAAGCATCGCCAGTTCGTAACGCTCTTCGCTTTCCCGAAGCGCCTTTTCCGCGCTTATGCGCTCGGTGACATCCTGCACGGTTCCCGCAAGACGGGTGACTCGATTTTCCGAATTTCGATAGGTGTTTCCCATACAGTGCAAAAATCGAACCTGTTTATCGGGACGAACGATGCGGAACTCAAACTCGAACTTTCCTCCTCTTCTCGCCGCTCGTCTCAGAGTACGTTCGCACGTAACTCGGTCATCGGGGTGAAAAAAAGTGAGGCTTTCGGCGTAAGTCATCATGCCCTGTGTGCTTTTGTCCAGCCCATAAATGCGATAAATCTCATCGGAAAGCGTCACGGCAAAATCGGGGAGGGCGGCACTCCAATAGCCGAGATGTGCGAGAGATTGCGCCTCCTGCAGCTGTGCCTCACTTTCGAGAAGGCGTGTCTCAGCGCGTTTGCGGGCGGTAATGTCGCGCAGGGTCAAGGTCGTTCCATCGGAAGAAGGATAAAGGGAAATCGCAAACCATTGTCTTAAAAGAGGAACGGAACATTCGTAAAGATTGTCGGAGGTCTCTCGCGTTTTCGTCCGCCATACCTGCAATACGTTTTCACCGAAAACAGGGCTTGCGATTTGCTCGAACGGAGAGCCGAGATAATCGATGTCGGAGAGGTGAAAAATTTCAATGGCGCGTGGATTGGCGTAAGTGCAACGGTTCTCGAAGTCCAGTGCGACAAACGCCTGACTGACCGATTCCAGGATATGCAGATTGCGCTGTTCCGCCCGAACAAGCGCATTTGTGCGCTTGCGGGTAACAACTACATAGAGGAGCAACAGTCCGCCGAGCAGAAAAGTGCCTGCGGTTCCGGCAACGGTGTAAAGCGAGTTCTGCGTTGATGAGAGAGTTGAGGAGAAAGTTTTGTTGTCGGTGCTGGCAAAATCAAGAAACGCAATCAGTCCGAGGAACAGCCCCAACCCCAGCATGAAATAGGGGAGACCTCGCTGAAAACCTGACTGATTGTGGGGAGAAACCGTATCCATCTGCGAAATTGCCTGACCTTGCCTGTAAAATATCCAGGGGAAACGCAGGAATTATCGGCGAAGAAGGGGAAGTACGTTAGGGGACGGGCAAAATGAGAGGGTACGCAGGAAGAAAAACCCTTTGTTTTGTTGTGGAGCGAGGACGAAACAATGCAACTGACCGAAGAAAAACCTGAAGAAGTCGCGACCGATCACTACTCACACCTGCGTGTGACGCCACAGGAATTTGCGGAAGCACTCGCAACCGCAGAACAGAAACGTAGCGGTACACAGGGAACCGTGCCGCTCGGCGAAGCGATTCATGCGCTCGATACCGAAATCCCCGCCGAAGAGATTTACGCGATCATCACCGCAAAACGGGCAAGGCTGGCGAACACGACAGAAACGGTCTCTGAGCGAAAAGTCCGCCGCAACCACCGTCTGCTTCCGGTAGTTGCGGCGATTGCGGCAGTCTCGATTTTCCTGAACATTGGACTGTTTCTACCGCGATTGCGTCCACTTGCTTTGCCCGCTGGAGCCATTTCCGTGGCGGAAATGCCCGAAGTGACCCCGGTCAGCATCTCACTCGACGCCCTGGAACAACTCAACAGGGGAGCCTCACAAAATGAGGTTCCCGTCTACCGCGATGCCAACGACAGCAAAAACATAGAAGTTGCCCTCACCAATAAATGGACGCTGATCAAGATCAGAGGAGAACTTTTCGTCAAAGGTTGCTTCGACACAAACGCCGCTTCACAAGGGAAAGCCAATTTTCTGAACGATACTCTCAGGGTCAATTCAGGAACGCAAGCCACGATTCCGATCTCGGCGTTCAAGGGTGTACTCGACTTGAGCTTCAGGGATCCCCAGCGTTGGGACGTCGTAGGCGTTCACCTGCAAGGTTATCCTACTTACGCTCAGCCAAAAGCGGCTACTCCCCAATAGCGTCTCCCGCCAGTGTCGCCAGGTAGTCGTGGCTGATTGTGAGCGATTCAAGGGGGGCGCGTTTCGTGTTGTCCTGCTCGGCGACAATCCAATCAGCACCGACTTCAAGAGCCGTCGCGTAGGCGGTTTTCAGGTCTACGTCTCCCTGTCCCAATTCCAGAAATTCTGGACGCTTTTTGCCCTCTTCGTCGCGGATAATGCGCCCGTCCTTAAAGTGGAAGTAGCCTGTGCGGTCAGAGTGAGCGCGAATATAGCCTGCGATGTCCTGCTCGGCATAGTAAAGCCAGAACACATCCAGGTTCAATTTGACAAGCGCGGGATCGGTTTCATTAATCAGAATGTCCATTCCGGTGACGCCATCGCCCAGATCGGCAAACTCGAAATCATGGTTGTGGTAATGAAACGTAATGCCCTCATCGGCGGTTTGTTTGCCAAATTCATTAAACTTTTTTGCGGAGGCTTTGTAACTCTCAACGGAATTATCGCCGAAAATGCCCGAATTCAAGAAGTTTTTAACGCCGTAAGCTTTCGCAAACTCGATAGCAGAAGCCAGTTGTTCGGGATCATCGTAGCCGTTACAGCCATCGTGTAGCCCTGAAAGCGTAAGGTTGTACTGCTCAACCAGTCGCCTCGCTTCGCTTCCCCCGTAGGCGGTCACGATGTTTCCCGCTTCAATCGAGGCAAAACCCGACTGCTCAACTTCGCCAAAAACCCCGTCCGGGTCTTCGACATTGCGTTTTCCAAAAATGATGAGTTGTGTGGCGAATTGTGTCATAGGTATTCAAAGTTCTTTCGGAAATGTTTAAGAGGGAGAGTTCTGTAAAAGCGTTTCGGCAAGCCCGGACAAGCCCAATCTTTGAGGAAATTGCTGTCTTGCCTATTCTACGAGATTTTTTGCGGCAGACTCCAATTTTGCTCTTTCCAGCACCGCCACAAAAGCGATATGAAGCGTGATTGAGTGGATGTCTTCGACGTGTTGCATACTGTGGCTGTGTGTGACAAGGGCGAACTCGGCAACCTCTGCAAGTTTTCCGCCCCCGAAGCCGCAAAGCCCGAACGTCTTGGTGCCTTTTGTCCGTGCGACTCGGATGCCGTTCAAGACGTTTTCGGAGTTGCCGCTTCCACTGACACCAATCACGACATCGCCCGGTTCCGCCCAGGT
>JACMPS010000108.1 GCA_014377395.1 Chthonomonadaceae bacterium | reverse complement strand
TCACCCCGACGCTATGCTTCCAATGGAACTTCCGCTTGTCGCGTGGGAATAGAAATGCTATTGAGCATCGAGTAGTAAGTGTTCGGGTTCTTTCAACATTTCGTTGAAAGAACCCGAATAGATTCAGGGTAAGGAAATCGTATAGCGAACGATTGAATCTGCCGGGTTAAAGCGATCATACAGGCGTCGTGCGGTAGCGTTCTCGGTGCCTGTATGCCAGTAGACGCGCCCCCATCCCTTTTCTTTTCCCATGTCCACCAATTTCTCGATAAGAGCGTGACCGATGTTCTGACCCCGCGCCTCCGGGCAAACATACAGATCTTCGAGATAGCACAGGGTTCTGTCGGTCCACGTATGCGGATGCAACACATAATGTGCAAAGCCAGACACTTCACCTGTCGTTTTATTCGTTGCCACAATTCCCTTTACCGAATCGGAAGGCAAGAGCATTCTCGCCCACAGTTTTTCGGTGGTAGTATCTTCGACTGTCGTTTCATAAAACGCGCAGTAAGCCATCCACAGTTCGCGCCACGCCCTTTGATCTTCCATTTTGGGGGCGCGGATTGTTACTTCGTTCATCATTTTTCCTTTTGTCATCTTTGCTTCAATGGGAATCAGACGACATGCATCGCCGCCATTCTACATGAGGTGTATGTGAACAGAATGCCGCTCCACAGAGTCCTGATTCTCGAAGCCCTTTCAGATAAAAAGACCCGAAGAACGATCATAAGGCAGGTTATCTACCATCTGCGACCCTGTAAAAGCCTGCGCCAACGCCTCCCTCATTCTTTGTTCCATTTTGGTTGTTTTTTCCTATTTCTGCCTGATTGGGACGAGTGCACCAGGTTTGCTTGAAAGAGCAACCTATCCGGCACAAGGACAATCATACCGCATCTGCAACATACTGCATCTCTGCGACTTCATCTGTCGCCGAGGAATCTGTTCTGGCGTGAGCAAAGGTAAGAGCGGCATATAAACCAGAGCAAATTTCTTGCAAGGGGCCCGCCCGATTGTTGGGAAAACACCCCCGTTTTGTTCGACTTTGTAGCGGCGCATTCCCTCCAATGCATCCACCCATTTTACAATGTAGTCCAGTATTGCGGCTAGCGGTGCTTTATTCTCAATCATAATTTCCCCCTTAATCCCACCAACGAAACTTTTTCTCCTCTTGAAGACGACTTTCTTTGCAAGGGAATAAAAAATGCTGTGTCCTCTGTATTTTTATAGGGATTTCACAACTTTCCCCTATCCTTGATCTGTGTAAAAACGAGAACCCCACTTTTCGGGGTTGAACAAACTGTGAAGTAAGACTGAGGGAGGAAAGCATTGAAAAGATTAATCGGAATAGGCGTTCTTCTGAGTGCTGTTGTGTTGGCAGGGTGCGGTGGGGGCGGAGGCACTTCTTCCGTAGCAAGTGGGGGCAGTCGTGCCTCCGTGATCTTGACGGACAGCCCGCGTGAGGATTACGCTCATGTGTGGGCAACAATTTATCATGTTGAACTCGTGCCGCAATCGGGAAGTGCCGTCGTCCTGTTTGATGACCCAACCGGGCGATTGATTGACCTTAAAACGCTTCGGGATGCGACAGGGCAACGCTTTAACTATCTTGCGAGTGCAACGGTTTCAGCGGGAACCTACACCGGACTCACCGTCTCTGTCGGCTCTACAATGCAACTCTACCGAAACGGAGCCGCTACCGGAAATCCGCTGACAGTTGACGCGAGTTTGCCGAAAGACACCCTCGGTCATCCAATTTTGACGGAGACGTTTACTCCTTCAAAAGTCGTGACCCCCGACGCCACCAACTTCATCGTGGACTTCGATCTGGCGAGTTTTAAGGTGACGGGAACGACGATTCTTCCTGTGATCATTGACGGAGTCAAGGGAAATGTTCCCGGTCTGCACGATCCCTCACGTCATAACAAGGATGAGTATCACGGTACGGTGAGCGGGATCACCGGGACCTCGCCAACGCTTACTTTCACCCTGACACGCGGAAGAGGACAGACGATTTCCGTCACCACAACGGCCTCGACTTCGCTTTATGGGACGACAACACTGGCGGAGGGAAGCATCGTCGAAGTGACCGGAACGCTTGACACAACCGCGCAAACTCTTGTTGCCACTGCCGTCGAGGTGCGCCCTACGACTGACCCGGAAATCGAACATTCAGGGACGTGTGCGCCTCATGTGTCGGGAACTGCAACCGCACTGGACGCCACCGCCGGAACCTTCACGGTGACAACGACAAGGGTTCGGGGATTCACACCGACCTCTACAACCGTCAATGTCGTAACCACGGGAACGACGGTTTATCGCGCCGATCATGGGGCAACCGAGACCCAAGCGGCGTTCTTCACGGCGTTGGCAACCACACCTAACGTTCGCGTCGAAGGCACTTACGATGCAACCACCAACACCCTGACCGCCACAAGTTTGCAGGTCAACGATCCAAGGCAGGACGGCGGGTGGGGTTCCGATCACCACGACTTCCGGCATGGCTCGGACTCAGGACATTGGGGCAACGGGGTGTCCGGCAGACACTAACGCAACAAACGCAAACAACAGAAGAAACCGTATCGGGCTTTTACTGGCTCGATACGGTCACTAAAAATCGGCGGATTGCTTCGATGGTCTCTTTACGGTCAAGCAGTCCGTCGTGTCCCGCCCCCTCAATCGTTGCCGTTTCCACTCTTCTTCCCTCACGTTCTCTCGCTTTCTTTGCCAGTGTGTCCCGCATCGAAAAAGAGACCATTCGATCTTTCGTGCCATGAATGAGCAGTACCGGGCAAGTCACTTTTTCAAGGTGCGTGAGGCTGTCAAAAGGATGACGCAAAAGTTTGTTCTTGAAGGGAAGAAGGGGCAGGGTTTTCGCTGCCATGTCGCCCATTGAAGTAAAGGTGCAAAGGGTAATCAGCCCCGCACAGGGATTTTCTGAGGCGGCGCGAATGGCAACCGCCCCACCAAGCGAACTTCCCATGAAAATTAATCTTTGAGACGGAATTTTCTGAACGTTTTGCAGGTAGGCGAGGGCAAGATTTCTTGCGGAGACGGTTCCCACTTCTGAAGGCTTGCCGCTACTCATGCCGTAGCCGGGATAATCAATCATCATGACATTGACGCCGAGGCTATGCAGAACTTCCGCATTGTCCTGAGTCGTGGCGAGGCAAGAGCCGTTTCCATAAAAATAGAGAACGGTCAGGGTTTGCAATTTAGGGTTTTCGGCAGGTTTCCAGAACCCGACGAGCGTGTCTTCACCGAGAGAAAATTGTAGCAGGAGATCGCTAGTTCGAGGAGTGAAACGGGTGAAGGGCGCACCCCGATAAAGTGAACCGGGGAAAATTAGCCTCTCCTGAAACCTTACAAACAAAGTAACGAGCATAACGTAACCAATCCCCGTGAAGAGAAGAAAGAGGCGAGTCATTCGGCGGCGGGTGAATTTGCTCAAGAGGTGCATAGGGAAGTTTAGCACCGTTTAGGGGGAGAAGCGTAGGCAGAAAGTCCTATTTTCACGCCCCGTATAAAAAGTGAGTGGGGCGTGAAAACGTGAAAGAAAGTAGAAACCTACTTCTTAGGAGCAGGAGTTCCTTTTTTCATGAATCGCCCTTTGGCATCGCGGGGGGGCAAGGGTTTGCCTGTTTTGCTCATCTTCCCCATTTTGCCCATCTTGCCCATTTTGTCGGACTTCTTCATGAATCGTCCTTTGGCGTCACGGGGGGGCATTTTCCGGGTCATCTTCTTGCCGGGCATTTTCCCCATTTTGTTCATCTTGCCCATTTTGTCGGTCTTTTTGGTGTCCTGAGCATTGGCGGTCACACTCCCGGTAAAGCAGAGCAGTCCGGCGAGCATCAAGAGATTAGAAATTTTCATTCGAGCGTATCCTCCAGGGATGTTTTAGTAGAAATGCGACGGGGGAGCGGAAGCGGAGAGACCCCACGCCTTTTCCGCGCAAAGGGAATGACCTGTAGCCCGCTTGATTCAGGGGCTACAGCAGGGAGATTATAGCGTATCTGTGAAAAACTGTCAAGAAGTGATTTTGCGGTTTGATTTCCCTGTTGAAAGGATCACGCCGTGTACCTCTTGCTGGTGCTTCATTTCTGCTTCGTAGGGCTCGACGTGAATGTGAACGTGAATGGCGGGAAGAGCCTCACGTATCCGATCTTCAAGCATTTCGGTCAGATCATGCGCCTGTACCAGCGTACAGTGATCGTCAATGAGAACGTGAACATCGGCGTGACGCTGAGAGCCGGATTTGCGAGTACGGAGTTTGTGGTAAGCAAGCACCTGATCTTCACCGTCCAGCACGTCGAGAATGGCTTTTTCTTCCTCCGCCGGAAGCCGTGCATCTAAAAGAGGAAGCAGTGATTCACGGCAGAGACGGGCGGCAGTAAGCAAAATCATCGCAGAAACGATCAATGCCGTCAGCGGATCGAAAAGAGCGTTGCCCGTCGCCTTCGCAAGTGCCAATCCCACGAAAACACCAACGGAAGTAAAGACATCGCTCCGCAAATGAGCGGCATCCACCGTAAGAGCGGGCGAGTCGGTTTCTATCGCAACACGGTGCAGATAAATCGAAAGAAAAAAATTGAGAACGGCGGAAAGTGCCATCACGCCTAGCCCAAGCGCGACGCCCTTCATCTCGGTGGGGGAGGGGTGAAGCAGTTTGCTCACCGCCTCATAAATGACATAGGTAGCGGCAAAAATGAGTAGCAGGGCTTCCGCCAGACCGGAAATACTCTCGATTTTGCCGTGTCCGTAAGGGTGATCACGATCCGGGGGCAAGTCGGAGGCTTTAACCGAAAAATAAGCGATCCCCGACGCCAGCAAATCTCCCGCCGAATGCGCCGCCTCCGACAAAACCGAAACAGATCCCGACCCGAACCCGATAATAAGTTTGAGCAGTACCAGTCCTGCATTGGAACCGACGGAAAGACGCGCCGCGTGTTGCTTCCGAATAATACGTGCATCGGAGGCATCGGTTCGATTAAAACCATCGGTTTTAGGACGTGTTTGGGGTGACATCGTTAGCCTTCTTACGCATTTAGAGAACACTTCATCAAAAATTTACGAGTATTGTATCCTATCGGGTACGAAAAATTAGACCTTTTTCCAAAAATCCGCCTTGACAAATTGCCCTTTCTTCCCGTACAATACGCGAGTTTCCAGAAAAAGGACAGAGACTTTACTGTCCCGAAACGTTTGCCGCCATAGCTCAGTTGGTAGAGCAGCGGACTGAAAATCCGCGTGTCACTAGTTCAAATCTTGTTGGCGGCATTCCCTGAGTTCAACTTTTAAGGCTGTAACGAAAATTGCTCGTTACAGCCTTTTTTCGTTTCTTTCTCATTTTGAGATTTCGCCGATGTAAACCTCTAACAAATAACCGAAATGGGTGTCCAATCATTCGGCGAAGCACTCATTTTGTCCCTCGCCGCATTGAGTCCGGCAGAACACCTTCACCACAGGTGCTTAGCGGCGGTCTTCAGACCGTTGAAATTTATCTCAAAAGGTCAAAACAAAAATGCGATATACCACGCGACTGATCGGTGCAATGGGTTTGCTGGTTCTGGGCGTGTCGACGTTGGCACAAACAAAAACCGCGCCTCTCGTTCAATCGGAACCGATGCAGACAGGCGACAACGCCGCCGGAATGATCAAAGAAGGCAAGCCAACCGCAAAAGGGTTTCGTCCACTTTTTGACGGTAAAACGTTGAAAGGGTGGCTGGGCGAAAAAGGTTACTGGCAAATGAAGGACGGCGCAATTGTGGGAATGTCCCCGCCCGGAACGCCGCATCACCATTATCTTTTTACCGACAAAGACTACGCCGACTTCGAACTTCACGCCGACGTGAAATTAGAGGGGTACGGCGGCAAGCCGGGTTATAATTCCGGGGTCTGTATTCGGATCGCTCCTGAAACTTACGACAGCGTTCCCGGTTATCAGGTGGACATGGGAGACGGCTACTGGGGTTGCCTCTGGGAAGAGCATAAGCGTGAAATCAAAGTGATTGACTATCCGAAAGCGGAAGCCGACAAAATCCTTCATGTCGGCGATTGGAACCACTATTTTGTCCGGGCGGTAAACCACAAGATCACGATTTATCTGAATGGGGTGAAAACCGGGGAAGCCGATGATAAGCCGGGTCTATTGTCGGGTCCTATCGGTTTTCAACTCTGTCATGGCGGAAATACAATCGCTTCGTTCAAGAACCTGTATATTCGTACAAAATTCGAGACATCGGACGGTAAGAAGATTAACTCCGCCCCTCTGAAAAGTACCGTTCCTGTAATCCCGACCACTGTGATTCCCTAAGTGTGTTGACCTCGCCTGAAAAATCAAACAACCTGTCTTAAGACAGGCTGTTTGATTTCTACTCAGTCTTCCATTTGAAAAAAGGCGACTATTCGTCGAAACTGAACATTGTGGGCGCACTCATCTTTGCCGCTTCCAATTTCGTCAACTGGTTAGCAGTCAACTCCGCTTTGATTTTGTCACAGAGTTCCTTTTTCGCTGCAGGCTTCATCTCCTCGTCGCTGGAAGCGGGAAGATAAGCCATGATTCGCATTCGTTGCTCAGGCAACAGTTTGACTTCATTCAACTCCATCGGAGTGAATCCTGCACGAAGAAGGGTCTCGAAGGGCTTGATCAGTTCTTCGACTTTACTTTTTTGTGTATCGGAAAGAACGCCGACAATCTTTGCATTGGCTTCATCTTCGTCTTCCATGATCATTCTTTTTGCTTGAAGGGCACGTTCGCGGCTGACAGGTGCATCGAAGAGTGACACAAAAGGCTTGACACGATCCATGAAGTCCATCTGAATCGCTTCGATCTTGGTTTCCTGATCCGAGGTCAACATCAAAGCGTCTTTCATATAATAAACCGACAGTTTGACGGGAGACGCATACTTTACGCCTCCCATTTTCATCATCTTTTTGTCGTGATCCGCAAACGCAGTTGGTGCAGTGGTTGCGAACAGAGCGGCTACCGCTCCGGAAATCATCCATCTATTCATTTTCATCTTAATTTCTCCCTTTATCCTGTTCGGTGAGCGAACAGCATTCTCTATTTTAAGATCAAACCACAAAGAAGACGCTCATAGTTACACAGGGTTCGCTTTTTTGTGCGGTTCTTTTTTACGTTGACGGATGACCGAAATCAAGGGCTTAAACCGAACCTCTTTCGGAAGTGGCGCAATGAATCTGCACAGTCTTGATCTGTTACTTGTAACCCTGAGTCTCTAAGTGCGTCCTTTGTATCAGGTACACTGTAAAAGATGATCGAGAAGGAACTTAATTTTGAGAAACGCCTCTATGCTTGCTCTCTCTCTTGCGGTTTGGACGATGCCCGCCCTCGCACAAACCGCTCTTAATAACAATAAAACGGTCTCGCCGACTAAAACGGTGTCACCCGGTGCAACGATGCCCCTCTTGAGTTATGCGTTCAAGGTAGGTGAGACTCGGAAGTATCGGGTCACGGGCTTGTTTCATGGTCAATTTCCGCCTTTTGCGTCGCCGGGTGCGCCTCCGGTCAATCTGAGAATCGTGCTTGATTATGTCGCCAACGTCAAAAAGCAGGACAAAGACACGGCGGAACTTGCCTTTCATATCGAACGAGCGGACCTATTTTTGCTGGAAGCGGAGCCGGACAAAGACGGCAAACTTCCCCCCGGCAAGGAAGAGGTAAATTTCCCGATTCCCGTAGAGGACATTCAGAAATCTCTTGACGTGATTGCAACCCTCAGACCGGACGGAACCGTGATGAACATTACGGGGGGCAATGCCTCCTCTGCAAAAATCAATTTCGGGATCGAACTCCGCAAACTGTTTCTGCTGATGTTTCCGGTCTCCTTCAACGGCTCCGATATGGCGGGGACTGCTTGGAAAACCGAAGACGGATTATTGGGCAAAGCACCCGGTTTGATTTCCTATGAAACCCGGCTTTCCGGCAAGACCGCAAAGACCCTGACCCTGAAACAGACGGGCGTCTCCAAGATCAACGATATGAGGGACGAGAATAATAACGCCGTCACTGAGATGGGGAAAGCCGCTACGCTGAACACAGGTGAGGCAAACTATGAAGGCACACTGATTTATGCGACGCAAACCGCAGGGGACAAAACCCGCGCTGCAACCGGGCAACTGCTGTCTGCAACCCTGAATCTCGTTGCGAAAGTTCACACAAAAATTACAAAGCCCGATCCTAAAAAGCCGGAGGAGCCTACCGAAACCGATGTGGATGTCACTGCAAAATTCAAGGTGGAACCGCTCAAAGATTCGACGGTAAGCCCCGCCGCTAAAAAAACCACGCCACAAGTCGAAATTAGGCACTCTCAAGTTCGCCCAAAAAAAGTGACAAAGAAACCGTAGAAGAAAGGGAAATGATGCCACTCTCACTTGCCTGTGCGCTCTCTTTTTTGCTCTTGCCTTTGCCTGTGCGAACTCTGCAAGCTCCGAACGTAGCGCAGACATCGGAGAAAACCTGGTCACTCGCACCTCGCTGGACTTCCGGGCAGGTCACGCGCTACCAGACACAAACCTCTTTCGATCTAACGTTTCACACGGACGACAAGGAGAAGTTGGAGACGACGTTTCAATTTGGGACAGACGCCACGTTGCGCTACGTCGTCAAGAAAAGTGAGAGTGACGGCGGGTTACAGGTGTCGGTAACTTCAGACGGCGGCAAAATTACTGACATTTCCGGGGACACGCGGGATGTTCCGAAAGAGCCTGCAAATTATCCTCGCCTTGTCACGCTGAACCGCTGGGGAACCCTGCGAAAACTGGAGGACGAAGGCAAAAACGGGAAAGCCGCCAATCCGCTTGAATCGGTGTTCGACCTGACAAACCTGCTGGTGCAGTTGCATTTTCTCTCTTTTCCGGATGTACCCGTCAAAATTGGGGACACCTGGACAGCAAAGTACCCGCTTCCTACAATCGGAAAAAGCGAAAAAAGCAAAGGCACGAAACCCGACGAGAAGGAAAAGCCCGAAGCGGAAGCCCGCAACATTGAAGCAAAGTACACTTTGCTCGGTGCCACGAAAATCGGAGAACTCGACACGCTCAAAATCTCACAGGAAGCGACGGTTCCCTATACCGCAATGACCGACGCCCTCGGAAATCTCACGCTTGACCCCACGAAAAAAGCCGGAAGTCTCACCCTAACTCTCACCTTCAAAATGGTGGCTCTAATTCTGCCTGAAACCGGGCAGGTGCTACAAACTTCCGGCGTTGCTGAGGGAGAAATGAAGTTGGAAGGCACACTCGCGAAGCAATTACCGGGCGGGCAAGTGACCTTTGCAGGGAAGATCATCGCGCTCCGTCTCGCCAACAGAAAGTAAGTGATGGAGAGGGAGTAGGTGTTAGCACGTCACTCTTTTTTCCTCCCCCTGATGCAAGGAGGGGGTTAGGACATTTGCCGTAGCAGGAATGCGGCAGAATAAATTCGCCGCGGGCGGCTTCGCCAATAGTCCTGCGGACATCACTGTAGCGTTGCCTCACAGTGGAACAGAAGGGGCGAGAAGTTGGAACAACCCCTTGCCCTTGCATTAAGTCTACGTAGTAGGGGCGTCGCTCTCTACGCCCGTTTGTGATTGGAGCGCATTTTAGCCGGGGAATTCATTCCCCGGACTTTCTCGTTTTGCTTGATTCTGTGGGAGGAGAAGAAAAAATTTCTTCCTCAATACTTAACACTTGATACTCAACACTTTTTCCGTCTTTCAATCCTGAAAATGCCCAAACAAAAACCCATGATAAAAAAAGTTTTTTTTCTTTCGCTAGTGCTGGCTTCCTTTTATGGAGTCGCACAAAGCGGAAACGCACAACCCGCCCCTCTTTATACGTTGAGGATGAAATTCGTTCCCGGTACCGTCAATCGCTATCAGACGAATGCTCAGATTGTCACGATTGTGCCGCTTGAACAGGGGATGCAACCGATCACCAATACGCTTGATGTGGATTTATTACAAAGTGTTCACGTCAACAAATCCCTGCCGAAAGGCGGCGGCGAAGTTTCCACCTCCACGCAGAGCGGACGCATCACTCAAAATGGAAAAACCGTTGCAACGCCCGTGAAAAACGAAGTTATCACGACCACTTACGACGCGCAGGGCAATCTCGTCAAGATCAGCGGACTGAAAGCACCGAGTACGGGAAACGGCACTTTCGGGGGTTTGGTGGGTTCCGGGGCACTGAATTTGCAACGGGTTTATCTTCCTCTCAAGCCGGTTAGAATTGGCGAAAGTTGGACGTTGAAGGTCAGTATTGCCGGGTTGCCGGGGGCGGGTACGGGAAGTGCTAAGGCAACATTCGTTCGATTAGAAAACGTGGGAAGGTATCAGACCGCCCGTATCCATGCCGTTCTCACCGCACCTCTGAAAGTCTATCTTACCGCCGACAGCCGCACCACAACCGACCCGAAACGTGCCGCGCAATCCGTTACGGGAACGCTTCGCATGGAGTTCGACTCGAATTTTGCAATGGCGGAAGGAAAAGTCGTACGCTCCGGCGGAAGCGGCTCTGCAGTGGTTGACCTTATGCCTGTCTCTGCAACGAAACGCCCCGCTAAATCGTCGAAAAGTAAAACGGGAAAAACCGTACCCCCTCCGCCGATGATGCCGAGAGTCACGATCCAACTGCGTGTCGGCAACAACCTAATCGAGTAGGAATTAGGCTTTAGGGAGTAGGGGTTAGAGAAATACAGAGGAAAAGTGTCGAGTGTTAAGTATTGAAATGAAGATTTGCTTTTCGACTCTACTTTTTGCATCTGCATTGCCTCCCCTCTCCCAGATTTTGGAGGAGGGTAACACAAGAAAATCTTCATCTCAACACTCAATAATTGACAACTAACACTTTTTCTATCAAGGAAACCGAGCATGAGCGAAAAGGACGACATCGGCACACGCGCCGAAGAAATTTATCGGGCTCTGTTGCGTGATCTTCTGGAAAAGCCGGAGAATCTGGGCAAACTAGTTTCGATTGATGTCGAGTCCGGTGATTACGAACTCGAAATCGAGGGAGAAATGGAAGCCGCAAACCGCTTGCGGACTCGTCACCCTTCGGCAAGAGTGTTCGGGTTGCGGATCGGCTACAAAACGGCGTACTCGGTAGGCGGAACCAGGGAGAGGCTTAAGCGATGAAGGGGCGCGTTGAAAATTCAGGGGCAGTGATTCCGGTAACGTTTCACCTCGAAACAGGGCAACTATTGCAAATTGAATTTGTGGTAGACACGGGTTTTACGGGAGCATTGGCACTTCCGCTTGGGGCGGTCAGGCATCTGCGTCTTCCCTTTGAACAGGAGGTGAAGGCAGATTTGCCGGACTCTTCCGTGATTAGTGTTCCGGTTCATTTTGCGGACATCGAGTGGAACGAAACGAGAAAGCGGGTGCGTGTTCTCGGAATGGGACAAACGCCGCGTATCGGTATCGCTCTTCTCGCAAATTGTCGCTTTGGAGCGGAGTTCTGGGAAGGCGGGGCAGTCATTATTTCGCCGAAGGGAAAAGCATGAGCCTTAAAGATTTCATCGTCCATAATCGAGCAAAATCACTGGAAGAACTCGCAACGTTGATCTTAATTCCCTCTGTCTCGGCAAAGGGCGAGTACTTGAGTGAGTGTGCCGAAGCAGTGGTTGCACTCATGCGTCTTCACGGGTTGACGGCGGAAGTCTTTCCGACCGAGAACGGACCCCCGCTTGCTTTCGGAACCTACACGAGTCCCTTCCCGAACGCGCCGACGGTTTTATTTTATAATCACCACGATGTTCAGCCTGCCGAGCCGTTCGACCTGTGGGACTCCGATCCGTTTACGTTGCGAGTGACCGAAACGCAAGCCTTTGCGCGGGGGGTTGCCGATGACAAAGGGCATATCGTCTCGCGGCTTCTGGCACTTGATGCGTTGCGGAAAGAGCATGGCGGGGAGTTGCCGTTTCATGTCAGATTTTTGACGGAGGGCGAGGAAGAAGTAGGTTCTCCTCACCTCGGTAGTTGGGTAAAGGCGAACGCCGAAAAATTAAAAGCGGACTACTGTATCTGGGAAGAGGGCGGGGTAGGGGAGAACGATGAGCCTTCGCTTTACTGTGGCATGAGGGGCATCGCTTACTTCGAGTTAAGGATAAAGACAATCGCATTCGATGCTCATTCCGGCATGGGCGGCTCGATTTTGCCGAATGCGGCGTGGCGGCTTGTGTGGGCGTTAAACTCCCTGAAAAATTCCGAAGAGCGCATTTTGATTGAGGGACATTACGATAAGGCGCGTCCTGCCGATGCCTACGATCTGGAACTTCTCTCCCGGTTGCCCGATACGGAACCTGAATTGTGCGAACTCTATGGCATAAAACCCGGTGAATTTCTCGGTGGAGCGATGACATCAGGGATCGAACTACGGCGCAGAGCGGTCTTCGAGCCAACGCTGACGCTGTGCGGTTTTACGGGGGGCTGGCAGGGGGAGGGCGGAAAGACGGTGCTTCCCTCAACCGCCTCCGCAAAAATAGATTTTCGTCTGGTTCCCGATCAAGACCCGGAAGAGGTGTTTGCTCTTCTCAGGAAACACTTCGACACGCACGGCTTTTCCGACATCGAAATCGAGTATACGGGCGGACAAAAACCCGCCCGTGTTGATCCGCGTCACCCTCTCGTGCGACTTGCCGCCGAAACCGGAGAGGAAGTATATGGTAAGCCTGCAACAATCCACCCAATGGTCGGCGGTTCGGGACCGATGTGGTGGTTTTCGGGATTTCTGGGATTGCCTGTGATCGCTCCGGGAATCGAGTACCCCGGCGTTCGCGCTCACGCCCCTAATGAGAATATCCGTCTCGTTGATTTCGATCTTGGCACCGAGCATCTGGTTCGCCTTCTTCAACGCCTTGCAACTCCCGCCGTCTGAGTCTTGTCTCTTTTGCCGGGGATGAATTGTTTTGTTCCTCCCTCTTCCGGGGATCGTTAAAGCGCATCATTCTGATTCCTCCCTTTTACGGAAGGGGGAGGTTAGGAGGGGGTTGAGATTCGTCCTTTCTCCCCGCATCGCGTCCGGCAGGACGCCTTCACCGCAGGTGCTTAGCGCAAGGATAAACTAGACCGTTGACAACAAAACCGTCGGTGCAATCAATCGTTTGACCGCCTAAATCTGACAAACCCCACCCCAACTCTCTCCTTGCATGAGGGGAGGGAGGCAAGGCAACCCCTCTTTTGCTTAAATTCCGACGCTTGAGAAAAATCAAGGAATCAAAGCGGACAATGGCGAAATAAGCACAACACTGCATCAACTTAGAGTGCGCCGCGCCCCCTACTGTAAAGAGAGCCACAAGAGAAAACATTTATGGAACGAGAACACATTCTGCGAGACGCTTTAGCGCAACCCACAGACGCAATTTCCTACGCAATCACACGGCGTATTCACTCTCATTACGCCGGAAAATATGTGCTTTACACGGTAGACGGTGCCTTCGATCTTCAAGGGTTTGTCCGCGAAGGACACGCCATGATGACGCCTGTGGCTCAAACCGTCTCACAGATTGCCACCCACTATTACCACAAAGATAAAGCCTTGCTACAGGCTGACGTGAATGTGTGGTACGAAGTGGACTGGAAAGGCTACGACTTCGAGATGTTGATTACCCACTTGCAAGACGGGTTTCATCGAGCGAAGCATATCTGGCTGGTCGGGGCGGATCGTTCGATCACGGAAGAGTTTTACAAAGAGGTGTGCGCCCATTCCTCCGAAGTGCGAAGTGAGGTTCTGGTTTTCGATCAGGGGTGCTGGCACAAAAGCGAGGAACTGTTCAGGGCGATCAAGGCAAGTAGTTTTGACAATCTTATTTTGCCCCAACGTCTTAAAAACGAAATTCAGAACGACTTTCAGAACTTCCTCGACTCAAAGGAAACCTACCACAAATACGGTTTGCCCTGGAAGCGGGGTGCTTTGCTGACGGG
>JACMPS010000107.1 GCA_014377395.1 Chthonomonadaceae bacterium | reverse complement strand
GCGCCTTTTTCCGTGCAAAGCATTTGCCAGGGAACGATGTTCGCGTGATGCTCCATCGCCGTCAGGATAATTTCGTCACCCTCACCGATGTTCTGTCGCCCAAATGTTTGTGCGACAAGATTGATCGCTTCCGTCGCGTTGCGAACAAAGATGATTTCCTCGAATTCCCGTGCATTGAGAAAGCCCTGTACCTTGTGTCGTGCCTCTTCGTAGGCTCGCTCTGCTTTGGCACTCAGGGCATGGGTGGCACGGTGAATGTTCGCGTTGTAGGTACGATAATACTCGTTTAGCGTCTCGATCACGGTCAGCGGCTTTTGGGTCGTGTTCGCGTTATCGAGGTAGACGAGTGCTTTTCCGCGCACCGTCTCGCTCAGAATAGGAAAATCCGCCCGAACCTTTTGTATCTCAAAACTCATAATCTTACACTTTCTCTTGTCGCAACGCACGGCTTCAGGATCGCTATGGTTTTACAACTTCGCTCCAACCGTATTCCTTCTGATATTCACGGAAGCAACTCGGGCAAAGCCACTCGTCTCGATTGGCGTTCTCGTGGGGGTGCTCAGACCATCGGTAAGCAACCTGAATTGCTTTGGGGTCTCCAAGACTAACTTCAGCGATTTTTTGAAAACAAAACTTACAATGCTCGTGATCCCAGTTTAAACGTGGTTTTCGGAAGGCAACGAGATGCCACTCTGCTCCCCGCAACCACTCCGCATCATTCCATTCGCGTTCTTGCTCAGTCATCCAAATCGGTTCTCTATTCCATCGGAGCGAGATTGCCGGGCAACCGAGCAAAGAGTTCACGACGCACGGCATTCTGCAACGCGGGAACCTTGATTCGCTCCACGATGTCCCCGGCAAAGGCATAGATCAGCAAGTTTGTTGACTCCTCGACGGAAAGCCCCCGCGAACGCAGGTAGAAAAGAGAGTTCTCGTCAATCTGTCCGACGGTGGCACCGTGCGTACACCGAACATCATCCGCAAAGATTTCGAGTTGCGGCTTCGTGTAAATCGTTGCTTCTCTCGACAGAAGGAGCGTCTGATTGGTTTGCTTTGCGTCCGTCTTCTGTGCGTCCTGCCGAACGAAAATCTTCCCGTTGAAAACCCCTCTCGCCTTATCGCTCAAAATGCCCTTGTAGACCTCATGGCTGTCACAGTGCGGAAAGGCGTGATCAATCGACGTATGATTGTCAACAATCATACTCCCGTTTGCAAAGTACATTCCGTTGAGCGTGGCTTCCGCGCCCTCCGCGTGGAAATTCGCGTTGGCTTCGTTGCGGACAATGGCTCCACCAAGTGCGAGATTGTGGGAGGCGAAATTGCTTGTCTTTTGTAATTCAATTTGCATCAGTGCGATATGAAACGCACTTTCACTCTCAGTTTGAGGCTTGTAATGATCGAGAACGGCGTTGTCACCGAGAACAATTTCCGTGACTGGACAATTCAGATAATTACTTTCTCCTACTCCTATATACGACTCGACCACCGTGGATTGACTATTTTCTTCGGCAATAATCAGGGTGCGCGGGTAAGCTACCTGCGCCGTTTCAGTTCCCACCGTTACGAAAAGCAACTGGATCGGAGTTTCGACCACCGCATTGCGCGGGATGTGGACGAAAGCACCCTCGGTGAAGCCAGCCGTGTTCAGTGCGACAAAAGGTTGATCCTCGAATTTAGCGTAGCGTCCGAAATGCGTCTCCATGAGCGGAGATTGTGAGTTCATCGCCTCTGAAAGACGGAGGACAGTGACGCCGGAAGGAAGTCCCTCGATTGTGCTATGTTCCGGGGCATAAAAACCGTTGACGAACACAAGACGAACTGGAGCAACCTCGGCGAAGGGGAGCAAAGAGATCGCTTCCGAAGTGAGTGTTTGCCCTGCCTGAGCCGCCGTAAATTTCGTTTCAAGAATCGGGTTGATCGGTGTGAAACGCCATTCCTCATGGTGCCGATTTGGAAAGCCGATTTCCTCGAAACGGGAAAGTGCCGCTCGTCGCAAAGAGGTCAACCACCCCGGCTCGTCCACGTTGGAGAGGTGGGCGGTTTGTGCGAAAGACGGGTCTGCGAGTTGAGTTTTAATCATAATAGTTCTCTGTTTCTCTCGCCTAAACCGTTGCCGTCATCTCTTGTTCCAGCCAGGAATAGCCACGCTCTTCAAGTTCAAGAGCGAGTTCCTTGCCGCCGGATCGCACAATTCGCCCCTGCATCATGACGTGTACAAAATCCGGCACAATGTAGTTGAGCAAGCGCTGATAGTGCGTGATGACCACGATGCCGCGCTCTTCGCTACGAAGCGCATTCACGCCCTCTGAGACAATACGGAGCGCATCAATGTCAAGCCCCGAATCGGTTTCATCAAGGATTGCGAGTTTCGGATTGAGCATCGCCATCTGAAAAATCTCGTTACGCTTTTTCTCGCCGCCGGAGAAGCCGACGTTGACGGGGCGATTGAGCAACCCCGAGTCGAGTTGAAGCATTTTTGCTTTTTCGTTCATCAGTTTCTTGAATTGAAAGGCGTCCAGTTCTTCTTCGCCACGATACTTGCGTCCTGCATTGACCGCCGCTTTCAAGAAGTAAAGATTGTTGACGCCGGGAAGTTCGACAGGGTACTGGAAGGCGAGGAAAACTCCCTCATTGGCTCGTTCTTCAGGGGCGAGTTCGAGCAGGTCTTTGCCCTCGAACTCAACGTTTCCGCCTGTTACCTCATAAATTTCTCGCCCTGCGAGAACCCCTGCCAGTGTGGATTTCCCGGAGCCGTTCAATCCCATAATCGCGTGAACTTCACCGGGATTGACGGTCAGGTTCACTCCTTTCAGAATTTCCTTATTTCCTACCTGCGCCCGCAGGTCTTTAATTTCTAACAACGACATTTGATCGTCCTTCTCTTTTTATGTGCATCTAAAACGTCATTTCTC
>JACMPS010000007.1 GCA_014377395.1 Chthonomonadaceae bacterium | reverse complement strand
TAGAGTTTCGCGAGTTCGAGGGCATAGGGAGCGGGGCGCGTGTCTGCCCACGAGTACAAAGGAGTGACGGCACTCAGGTGATCGGGGGCAACGCCGACGCAGGAATGCCAGAAAGAAGTAATCCCCACTGCCGCCACTTCGATTTTATGAGCGATAAGGTAGGCGTGTGCCTTGTCCAGCACCTCTTCGATGATGCCCTGCAAACGCTCCATCGCTATTGAAACACCGCCGCTGTAATCGGTGTCCATGTGGTAGGAAATTTGCACACGGGCTTCTTTGACTTCCTCGGCGTTTTCGTCCCAGAGAAGAGCGCGAGCAGAGGAAGTCCCAAGATCGAGGTTAAGAATGTACTTCATAATTTGATTTCCACTCGTTGAAGATACGGTAATTGTACCCGTTCTTTGCCGTCTACGTTCACGACGAAGCCCTCACTCAGGCTCCAGATCACGTCAATTCGATAACCACGCAGGGGAATTCCCTCAAATCGAAAGTGATCCAGACCGAGCGGCGTAGGATCAATGACAAGGCGGTTTGCCGTTCCGGATTCGGGAAGAACACCCGCGACGATCTCGAAAATGAGGGAGATCAGCCACGAATGCAGATAATCGTCTACGCCGCGAAAAAAAGCGGGGCGTCCGGTCATCGGACTGTAATGTTCGTAGGAATTGGGTCGGGTTGGGTCGCCATTATGGAACATCATAGCGATGTGCCGCATAAACAAATTTCCCGCCAGACTTTGCAAATCGCTGTCCCCGAAGCGTCTTCCCGCCTTTGCAAATCCTGCGATGACGTGCGCGTTCGTCA
Source organism: Chthonomonadaceae bacterium (assembly GCA_014377395.1). Lineage (GTDB taxonomy): Bacteria > Armatimonadota > Chthonomonadetes > Chthonomonadales > Chthonomonadaceae > JACMPS01. The sequence goes on along the minus strand of JACMPS010000007.1, from coordinate 2,863 downwards.
TTTGCCAGACCCGCCCGTTCCAGGGGCATGAGGTGCGGACGCCGTGCCAGTCGCCGGACGCGGAGAAGTCGGGGTTGTCGGTGGAAAGAGTCGGGACAGGGTAGGGGGTCGCGAAAATTCCCCCCTTCTCTAAATGGTTAGCGAGAGCGGTAGCTTGTGCGTGGCTTGCGATGTCGAAAAAGAGCGGATAAAAACCGACTGCGGCTTTGTGAGGGGAGCGGTGTCCGGTTTCTGAATGAACGTCCACAAAGAAATTTTGCTCGGCGTCCCACATCGCTTCTCTCACGGATTGCGCGGTGACTTCCGCCCTTTCTCGCCAGTAAGTCGCGTCTTCCCGCTCACCGAGCAACTGCGAAAACTGAGAGAGGGTTTGTTGCAAGCCGACTGCGTAGCAGGTCGCGTCAATCCCTTTCAGGCGAAACGGCTTCCAGTGGTCGGCTTCGGGACTCGCAAAAAGGTAGCGGGGCGAGTATTCCTGCCCGGTTTCACCCTGATCGGTGACATCGTAAAGCCCGGAGTTTTCCCTGTCACGCTCACGGTCGAGAAATTCCGCGTATCGAACGAGTGAAGGAGTCACTTTGCGGACAAAGCCCAAGTCTCCCGTAACACCATAGAGGTGAGTTGCCGCACCGCCCCAGTCCGCATGGTAAAAGCCCCTGTCCTGACGAGCGAGGTAAAGATGACCGGGCAAAAATCCGTCGTTGTCGGTTTCCCCGGTGGCGTCTTCGTTTGCAACCTGTGCTTCCAGAAGGTTCAGCAGACAGCCCTTTGCGAGTTCGGCATTAAGGAAAACCGCATCGCGGGAAATTGCCGTTGAGGAGTACGAAACGTGCGAACGGAAATTGCCGACGCCCTCGAAAACGCAGGGGTGGGTAAGTGGCGAGACCCCAACCTGCACCGAGTTGAATTTCAGCAAAAAGACACGATACCAGTACGCCCGTTCCAGAAACGCATCGCTACACTCGAAGGAAGGGGCGGCATCGAACCATTTTTGCCAGTCGGCGCGTGACGCCCTGAAAGGATCGCTTGCCATGTCCCGGCGCAGGTTTTCGGTGGCGTCTTCGCGGGTGAACGAGACGGTCGCGGCAAAGGTGAGGGTTTCCGTTTCGCCAGGTCTGACTTCAATCGCGTAATGTTGAGCAATGTGCAGGTGTCGCAATTCTTCCGATTCGAGAGGATCAGAGGGAGAAGTGACGGGACAATCTCTCAGGCTCCCTTCAATGAAGTGGTCGGAGGCGGGAGAGAGTTCCCACAAGGGCAAAAGGTCGGCGGGTTCGGCGAGGAGCAGACAAAGTGAGTCAGAAAGGCGAGAGGCACCAAGCGCGACGTGCAAAACCGCCTCTCCCACTTTATGGTTATCGTTTCCTCTCTCGCCCCAACCCTTGACTTGAGCAGGGGTTTCGGAGTGTCCGGCATAGCGAGTAACGTGCGTATAGGCAATCAGATCGGGTTCGGGCGTCACCTCTTGAATTGTTAAAGAGGTAATGTTATCGGACAATGTTTGTTGGATTTGTGTTGTCCAAAAAAGCCAGTGGAAAGAAGCCGTTTCGCTTCCCCGGTTTGTTACCGTAAGTCGTGTCGTAAAGGAATCATGGGGGCTAATTGTTCGCTCTTCACGCACTTGCAGGGTAGGGTTTCCCTCAATGGTGTAGAGGTGCGTCAGACAGGCGGGGTTCCAACGACGAGAGGCAAGCCGCAACTTGAGTGGCGTTCCATCATCTTTAAGGAGTAGCAGGGAATAAAGTCGTTCCAACTTAACATTCGCAAAGTGCGATGCATCCCAGAACCCCGGCACATCGGAGAACTGCGGAAAAATTGGGGCGTATTGCGATGCACTGCCCCCTGCAAGACCTATCTTGTCGTTACGCTCCAGCAGATTAAAAGGATCAAGGCGGTTTCGCATGGAATGAGTATACCCCCACTCGCTAAAAGCACTGCGTTTCGGTAGGCGCAGGAGGGATATAATGATGCAAAGGTCAATACGTAAGGCAAGAGGGATGAGAAACCTCACCCCTGATTTCGTCCAATTCACCCCTCTCCCGTATCCAATTACAAACTCCTGCTCAACGGTTCGCAAGATTTCCCTCATGTTTCGGAGGAGAGGGGGAACCAATTCCTGTGAATTTTCACCGATTTCTGTGCGAGGGAAGGGGGCTACTATCCCTTCTTCCTTTGATCTGTTTTGCGTGATGCGACTAAACTATTGCTCCCGGTAGAATGATTCGAGAGCCGAAACCAGACCGGGCATTGTGTGTTCCGCCGAAGAGATTTGCGGTTCAAGACCGAACTCGCGGATTGTATCGGAGGTAATCGGACCAATCGAGGCAAGCGTCACATTTGAGAGAAGTTCTTTTGCGCTCATCTCGACGCCGTTTGTAAGAGCGGACATAAAATTGCGGACGGTGGAGGAAGACGCAAAAGTGACGGCATCAATCTCCCCGTTTGCGATCTCCTCGCGCAAAGCGTCGGCACGGGTGAGATCGGGAACCGTCTCGTAAACGGGAATAACTGTTACGGACGCGCCCATTGAGGTGAAACTCTCCGGCAGAATGTCACGGGCTTCCAGAGCGCGGGGCAAGAGAATTTTCGCTCCGGCTAAGTTTCTGTCGGGCCAGCCTTCAATGACGGCTTCCGCAACGGCTTCTTCGGGGGTATAGTCGGCGTTGATGCGGAAATAGTCAAAGACGGCGGCGGCAGTGGCGGGTCCTATCGTCGCGATCTTTACCCCGGCAAGGGCGCGGGAATCAAGACCGAGTGCCGCCATGCGTTGCGCAAAGATCGGGACGGCGTTTGCACTCATGAAGACAAGCCAGCGATACGTCCAAAGTTGTTTCAGGGCGTCATCCAGTGGAACGGTATCCTC
>JACMPS010000106.1 GCA_014377395.1 Chthonomonadaceae bacterium | reverse complement strand
GCCCTCAAGCGCGGGGACAGCAAAACCTACGCCTCCGCGAAAGAGTGACGCGGCATGAAACCTCTGGAAGTCAGTCGTGATGCCGATACGGACTTGCTGGAAATCAGTATGTTCTAAGAGACTTCGGGGAATAAATTCCCCGGCTACAAAAGCGCAAAGTCCACCTGCGTGGACTCAATGCAAAAGCAATGGCGATGCAATTTGTTCTAACAGCTCTGAACCCCCCAGTTGACCCGATAAATGAGGGTAGGGTGTCCGAGTTTTAGCCAATTCAGGGGCGGTACGCCTCCGAGCGCGGAATTTATTCCTGCGGTAATGATACTGCGGCGAAGAAAAACACCTCACTTTCGATATGAGACAGGAGTGATAGGCTATACGCTCTCCTTACTCCACTCGTTCTCCCTCGACTTCGCCCTGCTCGCTCCACATTTCCCTGAAAATTTCATCGGCGTCGCAGTCCACTCCCTGAGTCTCGAAGTAATCACAGACACGCTGAATATCGCGTTTCAGAATAAAATGTGCGTGGGGGTTGTTGTGGCGGTGCGTCACCTGCGGAAAGTCAATCAGCGTGATTTTGCCCTTCCAGTACAAAATGTTGTAAGCGGAAAGATCACCATGAATGAAATCCGCTTCCCATAATAAGCGGATATTTCTCAGGGTTTCCGCGAATAAAGTTTCGGTTTCATCGGAGGGCAAAGTAATCTGTGAGAGAGCGGGGGCGGGATTGTTGAGTTCCCCGGCATAGTCCATCAAAATCGCGTTCTCGGAAGATAGGTAAGGGCGGGGAACGTTCGCTCCCGCTTCATGAAGTGCTTGAAGCGTGGTAAATTCGTACATCAGCCAGGACGTATGAGCGGCTTGCACTCCGAAATCGGTCTTTTTGCCGATAGCCCGCAAAATACGGTGATCGCTTTTCTTGACGGCGCGACCGTCTGAAGTCAAAATCGGACGACCCTCGCGGTACATCGCATCGTTTCGCAAATTCCGAAGTCTGCGGGGACGATAAACCTTTGCCGCCAGCAACTCAATGCCGAGATCGGGATGAGCCTTGCAACAGTAAACGGATGCCTCTTTGCCCCCTTTAACGTAACTGAGAACATCAATGATATGGTTTGCCTTATAAAAAGAGCCGAGGGAAGAAGCCAGCCACCCCATCTCAAACCGGGCGGGCTTGTAGGTCATCGGAAGAACGTCGGTGGTGTCTTCCGGTTCGGTCAGTTGCGCCACAACCTCTTCTTTTGTCTTTGTGGCTTTGCGCGGTTTTTGATATCGCGGCATTTCAACCTCGTCGTCCATTTCGAGTTCCCACCCGGTTTCCGTTTCAATCGTGTCGGTTTCTGGCGTCATGTGGTCGTATCTCCCCAATGCAAATCTCTTCTGTTCAGTCTTTATCGTTCTGAAAAAGGGCAGGGCTAAAGAGAGCCGGAAAAGAAACGACAAAGATTCCCCGATAATTTTACTGATGAATTACAATTCCTGGATATTCTGGCTTCTTTTCGCGGGGGTAATCGGCGGATACTGGCGTCTTTCGCATCGGGCGCAAAATCGTCTTCTGCTTGTCGCGTCCTATTTGTTCTACGGATTCTGGGATTATCGTTTTCTTTTTCTGGTGTTGTTGTCAACCGTAATTGATTTTATCGGCGGTCTCGGTGTCTCAGGAATACGGATTTCACGCTCCAAACAGCGAAATCTCGCCCTGCTGACCTCGGCAAGTGCTTTTCTCCTCAGTAGCGGAATAAATTATTCGTCACTCGTTCGCGGCGATTTTAGGACGGGATTACCGCACCATTTTTCCGACTTCGCCGTACCAATAGGGACTACAATCGCCTGTATGCTGTACGGCGTCGCGCTTCCACGCCTCTATGCCCTCCCCGAAACAAAACGCCGCAAAGCCTTTCTCACGATCAGCATGATCGCTAACCTCGCAATTCTTGCCTATTTCAAATACGCGGGCTTTTTTCTGGAGAGTTTACGGGGAGGATTGCACACACTCGGTCTCTCTTCGCTCGATATTCCCACCCTCCACATTTTGCTTCCGGCGGGCATTTCGTTTTACACGTTTCAGGCGATGAGTTACACGATTGACATCTATCGTGGTGAAACAAAACCTACTGAAAATTTCCCCGATTTCGCGCTTTTCGTCTGCTTTTTTCCGCATCTTGTGGCGGGACCCATTATGCGGGCGCACACACTTTTGCCGCAGGTGATCGCCCCACGAAAACTGAAACCGGGGGCGTTCGAGGAGGGACTGCTTCTTGTTCTCGTGGGAATGTTCAAGAAAATTGTGATCGCAGACAATATGGCTCCCCTTGCAAATGCTGTTTTCTCTCGCTTTTCGAACGGTCACGCGGTCGGGCTTTCCGGCTTTGACACCCTCATCGGAATTTATGCCTTTGCCTTTCAGATTTACGGGGATTTCTCTGGGTATTCGGCGGTAGCGCGTGGCATCTCGAAATGGCTCGGCTTTGATCTTGTGGTGAATTTTCGCAATCCGTATCTTGCGGTCAGTCCCTCGGACTTCTGGCGACGCTGGCACATTTCGCTTTCAACATGGCTCCGTGATTACCTTTATATTCCTCTCGGTGGAAACCGGGGCGGAACCTTTGCGCTTTACCGAAACCTGATGATCACGATGACACTAGGCGGATTGTGGCACGGCGCAAGTTGGACTTTTGTGGGGTGGGGGATTTATCACGGAGCGATTTTGTGTGGGTTCCGTGCCCTCAACATCTCCGACCCAAAACCCGAAAAAATCAAGTCAATCAAAGAACGTTTGATCTGGATATTTCGGGTGGGAGTAATGTTTCATCTCACCTGTTTCGGCTGGCTTTTGTTTCGGGCGGAAACACCGCAAATCGTCTTCGCGATGAGCAGAAAGATTCTTACTGATTTTCACCTGACGGGATTCGGGTTGTCTACGCTTGCCTTACTGATTTTTCATTGTGCGGTGCTGTTTGTACTGGAATGGCGTTGGGACGGAGAAAACCGCCTCCCTGTAGGCGAAAATGCGCCGATCAAAAAGCGCAGTGTGATCCGGTTTGCCGCCCTGTACATTTACTTGCTGGCGATGCTTCTGATTTTTCACGCGGAGACTTCTTATGCCTTTATCTACTTCCAATTCTGAAAGTATCCCCGAAAATAATTCACAAAGAACCGCTTTAATTTTCGGCGCGAAAGTGGCTTTGCTCGTCCTGCTTTTCCTCGTGGGACTAGAGATTTTCACGCGGACGCAACTTTTCGGAATGTCGAAAGACTTTGCGCGTTTTGCAAGTTATCCTGAACGCGCAAAAATTCTGACGCAAAGTTCCGGCTACAAAATCGCTTTTGTCGGAAATTCCGCCACCGAGCGCGGAATTGACCTTGACACCTTCAAGCGAAACTTTGCGGTGCAATCTTCTCAAAAAAACTTGAGGGCAGACCTATTTGTTGCGGATGCCTCCAAAATCAACACCTGGCATTACCTGCTCAACACCTACCTCTGGAGACCCGACTTCAAGCCCAACATGACGATTATCACTTATTATGGACGCAATTTAGAGGACGGAAGTGATCTTGAAATTGGACGCCTTGCTCAGTTTTTTACGACAAAAGACGATTGGAGCGAAGTTCTCCGGCATGACCTTTCCGACAATGGCGACCGCATCGAGTTTGTTCTCTCTTCGGGGTGGGCAACGTTTGCCTCTCGCGCCCGCACAAAAGAGCGAGTTTTAAGTCTGTTCACGCCACAGTACAAAGACTTCGTGCAAACCGTGAACGACACCAATGGCGAACACGAAAAGATGGGGCGAGAAAAAGACCTTATTCCCGGTAGCAAGGAAAGTCTTGCGCTCAACACTCAACACTCAACACTTAACACTTCTCCTACCCTTAACACTTACCTTGCTCTACGCCGCCTTCTGGCTTCGGCGAGAACACACCGAATGCGCCTTTACTTTGTCGCCTATCCGATACGTCCGAAGCGTGGAGAATCTGTTGGTTATGAGTTGGACAGGGAGGAAGTAAAACTGATTGAAAAAGCGGGAAT
>JACMPS010000105.1 GCA_014377395.1 Chthonomonadaceae bacterium | reverse complement strand
CCGCCTACAATCGCAATTCGTGCCGTCATCACTTTTGTTCCTGTTCTCTTTACTATAGAGTGCTTTATTGAAATTTCCGGTTTTCTAAAATGAGGTCTGGTGTGTAGCCTTCCCACTCCCAGGGAGTTACGGTGTCACCGAGTATCTTCTCCAGCAAAGGACGAAACGCCAATTCGCCGTTGTCGCTATTCGTCAGCAAAATCATACCGGACTTCGATTTTTCAAAAAGGATCAGGTAGTTTTGAGCACCTTCGCCATGACCTTCCTTGAAAAACGCGGGCCCGAAGCGAGTTTTCGTCAATAATCCCCATCCCATCCCATAAGCGAGACCCACAGCCTGTCCCTCTTTACCCTCAGGCGCATCAGGTCGGAAGGGAAATTGAGAGCGCGTCCGAATCTGAATGAAAGGCGCGAGCATCGCTTTGCGAGTGGCGGGCTTGAGAAGTTTCCCGTTGAGAAGAGCGCAGGCGAAGTGCCCTAGATCATCGGCACTTGTCGTCATTGAACCTGCGGCGCGAGCAGACAGGCGGCGAGTTTCGGAAAGGAACTGCTCTTTGGCTCCGTACCGATCCGCGATATTCGCCGCAAAATCGGTGCGAAAGATTAATCCGGTGCGTGACATGTGTAGCGGTGAAAAAATTGCGTCCTGCATGAGTCGCTCTAAGGGTTGTCCCAGTTTCTGCTCAACAAGAAACTGAATCAGATTGATCCCTTCGTTGGAGTAGCAGAATTGTGTTCCTGGTTTGAAATGCAAATGCATTTTCTTGTCTGGCTCCAACGCAACAAAGTTGAGCAGTCCTCCCGTATGTGCCAGCAACATTCGAGGGGTCACTTCGTGCCAGCGTGGATCGTTGACAACCTCCGAGGCAATCTCTCCATAGGCTTTGTAAGCGTTCAATGGTTGAGGTAATTGATCTGCAACAGGCAGGTCAAGCGATAATTCCCTGCGCTCTACCAGTTGCATCACGTAAGTCGCAAAAACCGCTTTAGTTATTGACGCCGCCCAGGTGGTCGTATCCGGTAACATCGGAGTTTTCGGTTGGTGCTTGCGTAAGCCAAACGCAGCACTCCAGACAACGCGCCCTTCGTTAATGACAACGATCTGCGCTCCAGTTACCTGTGTCGTTGCCAGAGTTTTTCTGGCAAAATCTTCTGCTTCCGCAATAGAAATTGATGTCCCATCCAGGCGACGAATGGTCAATTGCGGGGGCTTTTGAGCCAGAACAAGTTTTAATGACAGCATCAACAAAGTCAGGCTACAAAGAGCAGCTCTCATGCAATACTTTCCAATCACCCTTTTCCGTTTTATTTTTCCCTCTGTGTGTCTATGCCTCCAGTGTAGTGGGTGGTTTATCATTCCCTGTCTCTTCTTCTCGATTTGATCACGGCGCGAGTCATCGCCATGCCCGCCGCAAGTTTTTCTTTCGGAGTTTTCGCAGTTTTTATCCCGATAAGGGCGTGTAAAATCTCAGGCGTACCGGGCAGATAAGGAAAAAGGTGTCGGCGCAATTTCCGCTCTTTGCGATACGTGACGGTTTTCCAGACGACGAACTCTTCCAGTCCGGCGACACCCCGTTGCTTGCCAAACCCGCTTGAGCGAAGCCCTCCAAACGCAATTTCCGGGTCTGCGGCGTCAATCAAAACTTCATTGATCGAAACGATGCCTACTCGTAACTCTGCGGCGACACTCTCACCGTGCGCCCGATTTCCTGTCCAGACGCTTGCCGCAAGTGCCATTTCCGCCGAGTTCGCCTTTTCAATCGCCTCGGCGTCGTTTTTGACGGAGCAGACCGCCAGCACGGGTCCGAAGAAATCTTCCGCCATGACAGGCATTGTCTCTTCACACTCGGCTAACAAAGTCGGCGGATAGAAGCAGTCCATTTCCGACGAGGCGTTTTTGCCCGTGACCGCCCTTGCGCCCTGAGCAAGTGACTCGGAGACAATGCGATGCACTCTGTTTCGGAGAGCCTCGGTTCTCATTGCGACAATTTCTACATCGGGGCGCAGAACTTCGATTTCCTTTAAGCACAAACTCAGAAACCGATCATAATGCGTTTTGTGAACGTAAATGCGCTGAGGTGCCACGCAACTCTGCCCCGCATTGCAACACCGCCCCCATACCGCCGATCTCGCCGCCAAAAGCGGGTCGGCGTCTTCGAGAACCAGCATCGCGTCATTACCCGAAAGCTCCATTACGCTGGGCGTTCCGGTTTCCGCTAACGTCTCTAAGATCGCCCGTCCTGTGGAGACGCCCCCGGTAAAGCAAACCTTGTCCACCCCTACGCGGCAGAGTTCCTGCCCCATATCACCCCCACCATAAAGGACGGCGACGGGTAGACCCGCCTCCTCAAAGTAGGTTTCCAGTAACCCGGCAGTCTTCTCCGCGAACTCCGACGGCTTCCACAAAACGCCGTTTCCCGCCGCCAATGTCCACGCAATCGGGGTAATATTCAGGAAAACCGGGTAATTCCAAGTTCCAATCACACCAACAACGCCAAGAGGCAACGCTGACATTTTACCTGCCTTCGTTGTCTCGTCGCGCAGGTGCTTTGGAGCGGTTTTACAAAGCCACTCCAATGAGTCTATCGAAGGAAGAATGTCCGCTCCGTAAGACTCTTGAGGCGGCTTTCCAATCTCTTCCGTCACGATTTGAGCCAGCAAACCTGCGTCTCGTGCGAGTAATTCACGCAGATGAGCAAGTCGAACACAACGCGCTTTCACCGAGAGTGCCGCCCATGATTTTGCCTGAATGCGGGTCTCATTCAGGGCGTCGCGCATTTGATCGGAGGCTAAGGTAGAGTTCATCATAAACTATTGTACGGAGAATTTTATCTCTTGACCGTCGCAATCACCTCTTCCGCCGTCAATCTTCCTGCCGTAATCACAATGGGAACGCCGCCGCCAGGGTGTGTGGACGACCCAACGAAGTACAGATTCTTCACGTCTTCGGAGCGGCTGTGCGGACGGAAATAAGCACTCTGGAAAAAATCGGGCGTGAGTGCCGCGTAAGCGGTTCCAGCGTGACAGCCATACTGTTCCAGAAACATCGGAGGTGTGAACTCACGCTCGAAGACGATTTTTTCGCGCAAATTAGGCATTACACTTCGCTCCAGTTTTGAGAGAACTCGCTCTCTCAATTTGGGAATTTCGGTTTCCCAGTCCAGATCGGAGTCGGCGTTGGCGCAGGGAACAAGTAAGTAAACGACGTCATGTCCTTCCGGTGCAAGGTCGGGATCGGTGCGCGTCGGGATACAAATGTGCATAGCGGGATCAGCAGGCAGAACGCCGTTTCTACAGGTGTCCGCTAGGAGTTGCTCATACCCGTCCGAAAGCAGAATTGTGTTATGCGGCAAGGTGCAATCAAGGTCTTTCACACCGAGATAAAGCAAATATCCGGAACAGCCATAGTTCTTTTTAAGCAGTTTTGCGTCGGTATTTTTGCGCCGGACTTCGGGAGGGAGCAATTTCATGTAGGCAGTCGTCAGGTCCATGTTGGCAATGACGGCATCGGCGTGCCACTGTCTTTCGTCCATCGTTTTCACGCCGACGGCTTTTTTTCCTTCGAGCAAGATGCGTTCGGCAGGGGCGTTGAAGTGGATTTCTCCACCGAGTTCACGGAAAAGTCGTTCCATTGCATCGGCTATCGCAATTGTGCCGCCCTTTGGAAACCAGACTCCGAATTCCATTTCTATATAGGGCAACAGGGCGTAAATTGAGGGACAATCGTAGGGACTCGTCCCCAGATAGAGCGTCTGAAAGGTGAGTGCCTGTCGCAATTTGTCATTTTTGAGATGACGGTTGACGAACTTGTAGACGCTCTCATAAGGCAGAGTTTTCATCATGCCGAGCATTACGGACGGGCGCATCATCGAGGTAATCGAATTAAAACTGTTTTCGATAAACGTGCCACGCGCATTGGTGTATTTCGCCTTCATCTTCTTGAGAACGACAGGAAACGCCTCGGCGTCTTCCGGGGCAAATCGGGCAACCCGTGCCGACATCTGTTCGATATTTTCGCCCATGTCCAGCACTGAGCCATCGGGCCACTGAATTCGGTAGGCGGGTTCAATCCGCTTCCAGTCGAGATAGTCTTTCCAATCACGTCCGCAGGAGGAGAAGATGTTTTCGACGACTTCGGGCATCATCAGCATCGTGGGACCCATGTCAATCTTAAACCCGTCTTCCACAATCTGGTTCATGCGTCCGCCGCTACGCTCGTTTCGCTCCAGAATCTCGACTCGCCAGCCTTCGCGTGAGAGATGAATTCCAGTAGCAAGTCCGCCTAATCCGGCTCCGATAATCACCGCATGAGGTCGAGAATCACCCCCGTTTTGTTTTTCTTTTCGTCCTTCGCGCCCCGGTGTTTCTCTTTTTTCCTGAACGGAGTTTTCCAACGTAATCGAATGCATGACGCCCTCGCCCGACGGTGAGGCTCCCGAAACTGGTTCCATATCGTAATCTGCCTTTAGGTTAAAATAAGTTCTTGCACACTTTCTAAAATTTACAAACTCATCCGCTTGTCGGTTTCAACATTTTCAGAGACCTTTGAGAACCGCCAACACCTCGGAAACGGGAGGATCACCTCGCTCGGCGTAGCGTATCTTTCCCTCTTTATCAATGAGGTAGACCGTGCGCTTGATCATCAGTCCAAGAAACCCTTTGCACCCGTAAGCCGCCGCGATTTTCCCGCCTTCGTCCTCGATCAGAGGAAACGGATACTCATGTTTCTCCGCGAACTTTGCGTGTTTCTCCGCACTTGCCGGGTTGACGCCATAGACTACGGCTCCATAGGACAGGACCGCCGCGTAATTATCTCGAAAACCGCAGAGTTGTGCGGTGCAGAGAGGCGTGTTGTCACCGGGATAAAAGACGAGAACGACGCTCTCTTTGTTGCGATGCTCAGCGAGGTGCGCGACTTTGTGCTGACTGGTTTTCGCCGTGAAATCGGGTGCCGTCTGCCCGATTGCGATAGGGTCATGGTGGGACATTCGTTTTTACTCTCCAATCAGGTTACTCTTCTTACAGATAAGAAAGGGCTACGGTTCCCGACAAACGCAAAAAGTAGGAAAGTGTCAAGTGTTAAGGATTAAGTGTTGAGAGGGAGGCGTTGGAGATGCAAAGACGGGGGAGAGCCTCATGCAAAGGCGTAAAGAGAACGCGGAAGTCCGGGTCGCTCAGAAAGCATTGAGAGAAAAACCTCCTGCAATATGCAGGAGGTTTCGCTGACAGCGACACGAGTTTTTT
>JACMPS010000104.1 GCA_014377395.1 Chthonomonadaceae bacterium | reverse complement strand
GGAACAAGACCCGTTGGAAGACCGGACAACTGCAATTTCCCTGTTTTAGAAGTGGAGCCGGGGTTCAGAACAGTGACGAGAAGAGAAAGATTCTCCCCGGTGCGATAGGAGAGTTTCGGGAAAACAAGTGCCAACTCAACGGGAGAAGCGACAGAGGGAGCGGCACGAAATTCCAGGAGCAAAGCGGATTTAGAGAGCAACAAAAGATGAAACACGGTCTCCAGTGGCTGAAAATCGAGTTCCGCTATCGGCTTATCAAGGTGGTCAGGCTGAAAAATCCTCATGCGAACCCGTTGTGTCCCTGAAGGCAATGCAGAGGCGATATTCTGCCATTTCAGCAGAGTAAAGCCCTCTGCGCCCTCATTCCAGAGGAGCGTTTGCACGGAGGTGCGGTTGCGGGTTGTCAAGCCTTGTATCGCACCCGAACCGCCGCTCATGTCAAGTTTTAACCCCTTCGTGCGGTTGAGAAAAGCCAGGTTTCGCTCGATTTCCAGGTCTGCACCACGAACGGAAAAACCGAGAAGCCCGTTTTTGCTGTCTGACGGAGCCATTGCCCCCAGCCGCGTCAGGACCGAAAAAAGACGGGGAGAGAAGCGACGTGAGGAGATCACCAGTTCCGGGTAAAGTTGGAGATTAGGCAAACTTTTTCCGCTCAGGGCGGAACGCAATCGGGCGAAATTTGGGAGTAGAGCAAGGTCTTCGGCATCCATTTGCAGACCAATTGCATCGAGCGGAATTTTCTGAGAGACGCACTGCGCGGAAAACTGTTTGAGTAAAGTCGGGGTTACGGCGTCCAAAAACGACATTCCAACGGGAGCGTTAGGGTGATTTTGACGCACTGCTCTTGCAAAGGAAGGATAAAAGATTTTCGCCTGCGCCCCGGTTCCCTCAAACTCCCACCGCAACACTCGAAACCGTGCCTCACCTGCGTAACGCTTCACCAGCGAAGTCATCAAATCACTCCAACCTTTGAGCGCAATCGGCGGCGGGGCTTTGACGACCAGCACGGGAGTAACGCCTTTTTGTGCCACACGCAGAAGGGCGGTATCGGCGATCTCCCAACGCACACGCGGCTCTCCCTTTACAGAGACGCTCAATATGTCCGGTTCCGAGAGGGGCGCAAAACGAATCAAGGTTGCCCCCGCCTTTGCCATTCGTGCTGTTCGCTCTTCCCAGTCCTGCCGTTTCGTCTCCTCCCCCGTCACCGTCACCCCTGCCCACAAACCCGGCAGGGCTTCCCGAAATCCTCGTCCATTTACGAGAAGGCGCACCGCGTTTTTCTGTTGCTGAGGGGTGAGAATCCCCGACACGCCCAACTGCTGAACCATAGGAAGAGCAGGGACGAGGGCAGAAATAATCGGCAATTTCTGTGGGGTTTGTACCGGGGTCTTCGGGGCTTGCGGCAAAGAGCAAAACAGGGAAAGCAAAAATGAAATGAGCATAAGGGTTAGTCCAGGAAGAGAGAGTTGGAGGAAGTGTTAAGTGTCGAGTTTTAAGTGTTGAGAAGGAAGTTTTTCTGCCTCCACATCGTTTTATCTCACCCTCCTCCAAAAAGCCGGGAGAGGGGAGTCAATACGAAATCCGTTGCTTCTCTTCGCGCCTTTGTGTCTTTGCGTGAGGAAGGGATTATCTCACATTTCTAACACCTACTCTCTAAAACATAACTCTCTAGTAGTCTAACTCGGTAGAACATTTGGGCGGAAATTCGGAGAACTACAAATGAGGTGTCCGAAGGAAGTCCTGCGAATCATTGAGCAGGAGTTTGTGATTGGGCGCGGGCGGCACGCCTCCGAGCGCGGAATTTATTCCTGCGTCATACGATCTAAAGACCCATGCGTTCTACCAAGTTCGATTACTAGCGGGGCGGAAACTCCGTACCGACTTTTTCGCCGTGCGTTACGTCAAGGGCAACTCGTTCTCGGTGTCCCTTTGCGATGACGGTGCGAATGCCTGCTTCAGTGGCGATCCGTGCCGCCTCCAGTTTCGTTTTCATACCGCCCGTACCGACGCCGCTCATCGAGTTGCCGCCGAGTCCCGTCACCGAGGCAATATTTTCAACTCGGTGAATCAGTCGCGGAGCGTCTTCAGGATCACCTGAATTCTGGAGGGGAGAACGATCATAAAGCCCTTCGACATCAGAGAGGATAAGGAGTAAATCAGCGGAGATCAGCACGGCGACCCGCGCCGCAAGCGTGTCATTATCACCGAACTTGATTTCTTCGACGGCAACCGTGTCATTTTCATTGATGATGGGAATCACTCCGAGTTGGAGAAGAGCGCAAAGGGTGTTTTTTGCGTTTTCGACGCGGTTGGGATCACCGAGATCATCACGGGTCAGGAGAACCTGAGCGCAGATCGTCTTGCGCCACGCAAAGGCTTCGGTGTACAGTCGTTGGAGCAGTCCCTGTCCAATGGCAGCAGCCGCTTGTTTATAAGGCAGAGTTTCCGTACTTATATCGTGTGCATCCGGCTCTTTTTTTGTCCCGAAGGTAGGGTTGCCGAGCGCTTCCAACCCCGCCCGGATCGCACCGGAAGAAACGAGAATGACATCGGCTCCCTCGCGTCGCAACGTCGCGAGTTGAGAGGTCAGGTCCGCGATAAACGCCCGATCGAGTTTGCCTTCCTCATCGGTCAGCGTACTCGTCCCTACCTTCACTACGATGCGGCGCGGCAGGGTCATCGAAGACCTTCTTTACTCTCTCTCGCAGAGAGATCATTTTTTCTTTCTGCCGCCAATTGCCTCTTCCTCTTCTTCGTCGTAGCGGTCTTCGTCCTCGTAATCGAATTCCATTGCGCCGATTTTCACGCTGTCTCCATGCTTCACGCCAAGTGCCTTCAGACGAGTGTTGACGCCCATTCGCTCCATTGTCTTTTGCAGTCGGCGAAGCGAAAACTCGTTCGTGATGTCGGTCATCGAGACGGTACGCTCCAGCCCTTTTCCGGTGACGACAAAGACGCCGCTCTCCTCATCAATTTCAATCGCGAATTGCTCTTTGTCGTCGGCGCGAGAGGCGATGATATGAACGTGATCGGGCGTGTCGTCGAGCGGTGAGTAATCGCGGGGCATCGCTTCCAATCGCGTCATACAATCGTAAATCAGGGGGGAAAGCCCGGTGCGTGTCGCGGCGGAAATACGGTAGACCGTCAAACCCCGTGAGGTCAATTGCGCTTCCAACGCATTGACGGCTTCCTGCTCGTATTCACCGAGAACATCCACTTTGTTGAGCGCAACAATCTGAGGCAGACTTGCGAGTTTGTCATCGTAGAGAACGAGTTCCTGATTCAGAATCTCGAAGTCACTCAAGGGGTCGCGTCCACTCAATCCGCTCACATCGAGAATGTGGATCAGCAACCGGGAGCGCGAAACGTGTCGCAAGAATTGATGCCCCAGCCCGTGACCCTCCGAAGCCCCTTCGATGATGCCGGGAATATCCGCCATTACGAAGTTACGGTTGGCGTCCACATAGACAACGCCGAGGTTGGGAACGAGCGTGGTAAACGGATAGTTTGCGATCTTGGGACGTGCCGCAGAAACCGCCGCCACCAGAGTGGATTTGCCGACATTGGGAAAGCCGAGTAGCCCGACGTCCGCCAGCAACTTGAGTTCCATTTTGACTTTGTGCTGTTCGCCGGGTTCACCGAGTTCCGCGAATTTCGGAGCCTGATGAATCGAGGTCGCGAAGTGTGCGTTGCCTTTTCCGCCGACGCCGCCTCGTGCGATCACGGCAACTTGATCGGCGTGAGTCATGTCAGCAAGCACTTCTCCGCTTTCCTCATCCGTAATCAGGGTTCCCGGCGGAACGCGCAGGGTTTTGCTCCCGCCGTCCTTGCCGTACATTTTTTTGGAGGCTCCGTCGTTGCCGGGTTCGGCTTTGTAGACGTGGTGATAGCGAAAATCGAGAAGTGTGGTGAGGTTTGTATCCACCTTCACGATCACGCTTCCGCCTTTTCCGCCGTCACCGCCGTCGGGTCCGCCACGCGGCACGAATTTTTCTTTGCGGAAAGTGACCATGCCTTTTCCGCCGCGTCCTGCTTGCACTTCTACATGTACTTCATCAATGAATGTCATAAGTCTTCTAAAATCGGGTGTCGCGTGTCTGAGTCCTCACGGTTGCCCAACACCTGGCATCCGCACTCCCTGAAATCTTTTTTGTTCTCTTTAGGATAACCCGAAACGGCGATAATTGCAAGCGAGGGAAGAGGAGACAGGGGCGTAAAACAAATCAAAAAAGGAATACCTGTAGGGCTTGAAAATTTGTAGTACGGGCGTTCTCTTATTTGAGAAGGAGGAATTGGGGTGATTTTGCCGTATGATAAGGGTGTCTTTTCCCGTTTTGCTCAGGAGGAAACCTTATGTCCGTCACCACACTCGACAAACCCGCAGAGAGAGAAGCCGTTCTCGTTGATCAGCCCCAAACTTTGTCTCCGCCCTCGCAAAAACTCACAGTGCAGGAATATCTCGAACGCGAACGCCATTCCGAAATTCGCCACGAGTTTGTCGAAGGAGACCTCTTTCCCATGTCCGGCACTACCCTCAACCACAACCAGATTGCGTTTAACTTTGCTCGTGCGCTCGACACCGCTTTCGGGGATCGTGACTGTGTAGTGTACATAAGTGACATTCGGCTTCGAGTCGCTTCTGACCGTTATCGCTACCCCGATGTGATGGCACTTTGCGGGGTCGCTGAGGTAGATAATGAGACGCCGCCCTGTTTGCTGAACCCTACTTTGATTGTCGAAGTGCTTTCACCCTCCACTGCCGGGGTTGACAGGATCGAAAAACAGGAGGAGTATCTGAAAATCCCTTCAATAACCGATTATCTAATCGTTGCTTCGGATAGCGTAAAGGTGATGCACTACACTCGTAATAATGCAACGTCCTGGCTCCTCACCCCGAACATGGAAATCGGCGACACGCTCACAATTTCCGTGCTCGATGTCGTTATTCCTGTAGATGTCCTCTACCGAAAAGTCACGTTCGCCGATGCCGAAACAACTCTTCAACCCGTTTAAAGCGTGCTGAAAAATAGATCACTGTTGTCTTTTCCTGAGTCTGCGTAGGGGAGTTTCGCCAGGATCAGTTTCGCCCGTTCCGGGAGACGGGGACACGCAGTGAAACCGGAATTGATTTCAGATTAACACGCTGACGAATGAACAGGGTAAGCGCACCCAGATGCGTCACGGTTTTCAAGTTTTTCATTCCGACAGCGATAGTATCGTAGGTATTGTCCGCCATATAATGAACCATATGGTACGGTGAGGCACGACTGCAGGCGATGCGAGCAGGCTCTTTGTGCCTGTTGTAGAGCGGCGAACTCGGCAGCGAAACTTTGCGTTG